>JACDCA010000037.1 GCA_013694635.1 Acidobacteriota bacterium
GCCTGCACGAGAATGCCATCGTGCTCATCGCTAGCATTCAGCTGCCGCACGAGCTGCAGCAACTCGTCGAGAGTACCCGTGGCGGGCAGGCGCTGCAGATCCACGAGTAAGCCCGATTCGCTGCCGGCGCGTACCTTGTGCCGCACGTAGATCTCTGACGCCGGGTCCTCGCCGACCAGCACGATGCCCAGCTGTGGCGCGCGTCCATGGCGCGACGTGAACGCCGCTACTCCCGGCGTCACCGATTGGCGGATCTCAGCCGCGATATGATTTCCATCGAGCAGCCGCGCGGACGAGACGTTCACGGTTTCCAGACCTTCTTCAAAACTCGTTTGACGTCGAGCATGTACAACATAAACCCGGCGACGGTGCCGCGAAGCGCTTCGGAATGAGAGCGATGCGCGGCCCGCTGCGCCACACCCATCGAGCCGATTCGCCGAACTCCGGCAAACTCGGGACTCCAGCAGATCTGGCAGCGAAACACCTTCCGCGGCCCGGTGTACGACGTCGTCACGACATCGTGCAGCAGGACGGTGGCTCCCTCGATCAACCGCGGAAACCACGCAGCGGCGTCCTGCTCCGCGCCTGTCTCGCTGTGGTCTCCATCGATGAAGAGAACTTCGACCCTTCCGTCGAAGCTCGCGGCAGCAGCGCGTGAAGTCATCACCAGCGGTCTGATCACGTCGGCGACGCCGGCCCGGCGGATGTTCTCCGTGAACTCGTCGAGCGTCCGGGCCGCTGGCTCCTCACGCGAGTGCTCGTGCGGATCCACCGCGAACACGGGCTGGCCGGCCAACCTGGCGCCGTGCCCGAGCCAGATGGTCGACCGCCCTTTCCACGATCCGATCTCGACGATCGCGCCGCGCCCCGAACAGCCCGCGGCCGCATCGAACAGCGCCGCTCCCTGTGCGTCATTCAGCCAGCCGTCGACGTCCGCCGCCGCCGCTCGCGCCTGGGCGCGCGCGGGGTGCGCCCCGCTCATCGGGTAACCTGCGTCTCGTCACCCGCTGCGGCAGCCAGTTCGCGCAGGTTCTCGGTCTTTCCCAGGACCACCAGATGATCGCCGGGCTGCATCGGCGTTTCGGGCTCGGGGTTGAACTCCATTTTGCCGTCGGCGCGCTGTATGGCGACGACGACGACGCCAAATCGCTGGCGCAGCGCGGCGTCAACGAGCGACTTGCCGCTCAGCTCCGCCGAATCCCCGATTTTCACCTGCTCCATGTTCAGCTCGAGGTTTTCGGAACTCGTCGCAATCTGGACGAAATCGACGACTGCCGGCCTGAGCGCGGTCTGCGCCAGCTGCAGACCACCGATGTGATACGGAGAAATGACGCGGTCGGCCCCAGCCCGCTGCAGTTTCGATTTGGCATCATCGGTTTCCGCGCGGCTGATGATGAAGAGGTCCGGACGCAGGAGTCTGGCGGTCAGAACCGTGTACACGTTCTCGGCATCGGTACTCACTGCCGCGATGAGGCCGCGCGCGCAGCCGATCCGGACCCGCTGAAGCACCATCTCGTTGGAAGCGTCGGCCTCCACCGAGAGATACCCGAGCTCCAGCGCTTCGCGCACGCGCTCGCCATTCCTCTCGACGATGACGAACGGGATGTCCTGGCGCGCGAACTCCCCTGCGATGATCCTGCCGATGCGGCCGAATCCGCAGATGATGAAATGCTGTGCGAGCTCATTGAGCATGCGCGCCCTGCGGCGATTCAACCAGCGGCCGTGAAGATCACCCTCGACGAGCCGCGCCATGAACGTGGAAAACGTATAAAGAACTGTCGCGACACCCAGGGTCAAGACGAGAGTCGTGAAGAGCTCCCCCGCCCGCGACATCGGGTGCACTTCTTTATAGCCGACAGTGGTAATCGAGATCATCGTCATGTAGTAGGCGTCCCAGACCGACCACCCTTCTATGACGATGTAACCGAGCGTACCCCCAGCAATGACGAAGGCCAGCATGGCGACGGTCAGTCGCCAGCCGGCCCACCACGGAGACTGGGCCGGTGCGCCGGTCCAGTCCTTCAACCGTTCTGGTATCACGTGCGTTCGACTAGCGGCGAGCTCCCTGCTTCGAACGCGTCAAAACGTAACCAATCCCGACCGCCACGGCGCCGGCGATCATGACCTTGAGGCCGAACCCGGTCGCGCCGCCAGAGGTCATGTGCAGACCGATGGACGACAGCTCGTGCCACCGGGCGAGCTCTTCCTTCATCCAGCCCCACTGCGTCATCAGCCCGAGCAGAATGATCGCGAACCCGTTGAACATCACCGTATAGCCGGAGATCGTGAGGAAGTTGCCCACGTTCTCGCCGGCCGACCGCGCGGCGGCCTCCGCCTTGTCAACCAGCGGGCTGTGCGTGCGGCCGTAGAACCAGTAGATCAGCATCCCGAGATCCAGCCAGACGAGAAAGCGCACCCACGTCATCACCGAGAGACTCAGCATCAGATAGAAGCAGAACACGGTGCCGAGAACCGGGAAGGTCGGTCCGCCCCAGACCTTGAACGGGCGATGCGCGTCCGGCCGCTTCACGCGGAGCACCATGACCGCCGCGCAGACGATCACGAACGCAAACAGCGTCCCGATGCTGGTCATTTCTCCCACGACCTGGATCGGGGTGAACCCGGCGACCACTCCGACGATGACACCGGTGATGATCGTGGTGATGTACGGCGTGCGGTACTTCGGGTGCACCTTGCTCACGGCGGCCGGGAAGAGGCCGTCACGGCTCATCGCGAAGAAGATGCGCGGCTGGCTCATGAGCATGACGAGGAGGACGCTCGTGATGCCTGCGACGGCGCCGGCCGATACGAGTCCGGCGGCCCAGTCCTTGTTGATGACCGACAGCGCGTAACCGACTGGCGCGTTCAGGAACTGCGCGTCCGCCTTGTACTGGACGACCGGAATAATGCCGCTGAGGATCGCCGCGACCGCGAGATAGAGGATCGTGCAAACGACGAGGGACGCAATGATCCCGATCGGGAGGTCGCGCTTTGGGTTCTTCGCTTCCTCAGCGGTCGTCGAGACGGCGTCGAATCCGATATAGGCGAAGAAGACGACCGCGGCAGCAGCCGTGACGCCCGGCCATCCGTAAGGAGTGAACGGCGACCAGTTGGCCGGATCCACGTAGCCGACGCCGACGATGATGAAGAAGAGGACGGCGGCCAGCTTGACCGCGACCATCGCGGCGTTGAACCGCGCGCTCTCGCGGACGCCGATCACGAGCAACGAGGTGATAACCAGCACGATCAGCACCGCGGGCAGGTTGATGAGGGCCCCTTCGACGCCCGCGCCCGGCGATGCGCTCATCCAGACCGGAAGCCCGACGCCAAAGCCGGCCAGGATTCTCTGAAAGTAACCGCTCCACCCGACGGCCACGGTCATCGACCCGACCGCGTATTCGAGAATCAGGTCCCAGCCGATCATCCACGCAAAGATCTCGCCGAGCGTTGCGTACGCATACGTATACGCGCTCCCGGAGATAGGGATCATTGCGGCGAATTCCGCATAGCAGAGCGCCGCGAATCCGCACGCGAGCCCGGCCAGCACGTAGGACAGCACGATGGCGGGACCCGCCTGATTGGCGGCGGCAGTACCCGTGAGAACGAAGATCCCGGTGCCGATGATGGCGCCGATACCGAGCAGCGTCAGGTCGGTCGCGGTGAGCGTGCGCCTGAGCGCCTTGCCCCCATGTTCCGCGTCGCCGACCAGCTGCTCGATCGACTTCGTTCTCATCAAATTCGAATCCATTAACCCTCCATGCTTGCCTGGGGGGCTTCGCCCCGCCAGACCCCCCTACGCGCTCCGCTCGCGGGGCCCCCACTCCCCGCTCCGCTCGCGCGGCTCACTCGCTTGGCTCGTTCGTTTCGCTAAAACGATTGTCGGTCGGGCAGACTGCGACCGTGCCGCATCAGGCCTAGCTTGAAAAACGCGGCATTATACATTGAACGGCCGGGCCGGAATCCCGGTCAGGAAGGCGCGAACGCGCCCTTCCGGCGGCTCCTCTGACAGCAGATCCGAGATCACGGCGACGGCCGACGCTCCTGCTTCCAGAACGCCGGCGGCGTTGGCCAGCGAGATGCCGCCGATGGCGATGACCGGCTTGCTCGATCGCGCGGCATAACGAACCAGGTCCAGGCCACGAGGCTCATAGCCGGTCTCTTTCGTCATGGTCCGGAAGACGGGACCGACCGCGACGTAGCTCGCAGGGCCGGCGACCGCTTCGTCGACCTGCTGCGGCGTGTGGGTCGAGACGCCGATCCTGACGCCGGCACCGGCAATCGCCTGCGCCGTGTCGGCGGACAGATCCGTCTGTCCGACGTGAACGCCGGCTGCCCCCGCCATGGCCGCAATGTCAGCACGGTCGTTGACGACGATCAGCGCACCGTAGTGCCGCGCCTGTTCGACTGCAGCGCGGCACAGCGTCAGGAACCGGCCGCTGCCGCCGGTTTTCATGCGGATCTGCAGCAAGCGCGCTCCCCCTGACAGGCACGCCGCGACGAGGGCGAGGGGTTCGAGGCCGCGCATGCGGCACAGATCGACGTCGATGATGGGATAGATCGGGGGGACCAGCACGCGTCAGACGGCTTCGGCGAGGCGGCCGTCGCCCGGCTTCTTGTGCTCGGGCATGTACCGCTCCATGAACGACGTGTTCAGACGTCCGGCCTGGAAGTCCGGGTCATTGAGGATCTTCAAGTGCATCGGGATGCTGGTCTTGATCCCCTCGATGACGGTCATCTCGAGCGTGCGGCGCATCCGGGCGATCGCTTCCTGCCGGTCGCGGCCGTGGACGATGATCTTCGCGATCATGGAATCGTAGTACGGCGGGATCGTGCACTCGGAGTGCGCGAACGTGTCCACCCGGACGCCGGGGCCGCCCGGCACGCTGAACGCGTGAATGACACCCGGCGATGGCGCGAACGTCACCGGATCCTCGGCGTTGATCCGGCATTCGATCGCGTGTCCGTTGAACGTGACGTCCCCCTGCTTGAACGACAGACGCTCCCCCGCCGCGATCCGGATCTGCTCCTTGACGATGTCGATGCCGGTGATCCACTCGGTGACCGGATGCTCCACCTGCACGCGCGTGTTCACTTCGAGGAAGAAGAAGTTCCCCTTGTCGTCGAGCAGGAACTCGAACGTGCCGGCGTTGGTGTACTGGACGGCGCGCGCGGCGTCCACGACGACGCCGCCAAGCTTGCGCCGCATCCTCTCGGTGACCGCAACCGACGGGCCTTCTTCGAGCAGCTTCTGATGGCGGCGCTGGATCGAGCACTCACGCTCGCCGAGATGGACGACGGCGCCGTGATGGTCGCCGATCACCTGGAACTCGATGTGGCGGGCGCTCTCGACGTACTTCTCGATGTAGATATCGCCGACGCCGAACGCGGCTTCCGCTTCGCGCTGGGCCGTCTTCAGCGCCTTCGGCAGCTCGCCGGCGTTCCGAAGGACCCGCATGCCGCGCCCGCCGCCGCCGGCGACCGCCTTGAGGATCACCGGGAACCCCAGGTCGCGGGCGATCCGCTGCGCTTTCTCTTCTCCGTCGACCGGCCCGTCGCTGCCGGGGAGGATGGGGACGCCGGCCTTCTTCATCGCGCGCCGCGCACGCGCCTTGTCGCCGAGCAGCCGGATCACATTGGGCGCCGGGCCGATGAACTTGATGTGACAGGCCTCGCACACCTCCGCGAGGTACGCGCTCTCGGACAGAAATCCATAGCCCGGATGGATGGCATCGGCGCCCGTGATCTCGGCCGCGCTGAGGATCGCCGGCACGCTGAGGTAACTCTCGGCGCTTCGCGCGGGCCCGATGCAGACGTCCTCATCGGCAAAGCGGACGTGGAGCGAGTTTTCGTCCGCCTCGGAGTAAACCGCCACGGTCTTGATCCCGAGCTCGCGGCACGCATAAATGACGCGAAGCGCGATCTCCCCGCGGTTGGCGATCAGGATCTTCTTGAACATATCGTGTCGCGTCCGGCGTCAGCCCGACGTCTTGATCGCGAACAGCCGTTCGCCGTACTGCACCGGCTTCCCGTTCTCTACGTAGACGTTGACGATCTCGCCATCGTACTCGGAGGTGATCTCGTTCATCAGCTTCATCGCTTCGATGATGCAGAGGACCTGGTCTTTTTTGACGCGCTGCCCGATGTCGACGAACGAGGGGGCACCGGGTTCCGGACATCTGTAGAAGGTGCCGACGATGGGAGACTTCACGACGGCGAGCTCCAGCTCGTCCTCGGCAGCCTGGATCTCACCGGCGGTCATGGCCTGTGGCGCTGAGGCCAAGGAATGGGATGGGGACGACACCGGGGCGGCAGTCGCGTGCATCATGATCGGCATCGGCGCGTGCGCGGACGCCTTCCTGACGCGGAGCTTCAACCCCTCGCGCTCCAGCTCAAACTCCGCCAGGTCGTGTTCGCGCATCAGCGCGAGAATCTTCTCGATCTCGTCAAATGCCATCGGTCAGAACTTCGCAGCCCCCTTCCACGACCAGCACATCGTCTTCGATCCGAACGCCCCCGGTGCCAGGCACATAGGCGCCCGGTTCGATCGTGAAGACCATGCCGGCGAGGACCGGTTCCCCCTCGGGCGCGTGAGGAGAAATCCGCGGCTCCTCGTGCACTTCGAGCCCGAGGCCATGGCCCGTGCCGTGGCCGAACGCTTCCGCCAGACCGTGCCTCGCGAGCACGCGCCGTGCGGCTCCATCGATATCGACAGGGAGCGCACCCGGCTTTACCTCCGCGATGGCCGCTGCATGCGCCTCGGACACCGCGTCGAACAGACGGCGAAACGCAGGCGATTCAGGCCCGACGTGCAGCGTCCGGCTCAGGTCCACGCAGTATCCGTCGTAGATGCCTCCGAAGTCCAGCAGGACGCCCTCCCCCTCGCGCAGCGCCCGCGCAGTCGGACGTGCGTGCGGAAGCGCGCTGTTGGGCCCCGACGCGACAATGGTTTCAAACGCCGGACGATCGAAGCCGGCGGTCTTGAGCGCGTCATCGACCGCCGACGCAACCTGGCGCTCGGTGCGTCCGGGGATCGCGAAAGTACGCAGCTGACTGGCGACCGATGACAACCTCCGCGCAGCTTCCCGCAGCGTCGCGATTTCGCCGGCATCCTTCACCGCGCGAAGCCGCTCGACCAGTCGCTCGGTGACGATCAGGACAGGGCCGGCAGCGTCTCCGGCAGCCGCGGTACCGAGGAGGCTCTGGATGCGATTGAAACGGGCCACCGGCAGGTGCGCGCCTTCCACGCCAACGCGCCCCGGGTTCTCACGACGCAGCACTGCCACCACCGCCTCGTCGAGCGACCTCTCCGCGCGCTCGACCGATGTATCGGCCCGCGTATCTGCGACCGAGCGGGCGACAGACAGATAGCGGGAGTCGACGACAAGGACCGTGCGGCCCGGAAGGATGATTGCGGCCCCCGCCGTCGCGCGAAGCTCCGTCGAGTACTGAATGTTGGGAGGGTGGGTCAGGACGACGGCGTCGAGCTCGCTCCTGCGGAGACCCGCTCTCAGGCGGGCGATGCGGTCCACTCCCCTATCTTACGGGCACGACCGGCACGAGGCGGATGGTCGTCACGCGCACGACGGCATTCGCATAGTTGGTCCCGACGGGTGTTATGCCGATGTCGACAGTCGTGCCGGTGTCCTGCTGGCCATGAATCGCCGGCGCCGTGTACATCACCGTCGCACGGCCGGACGAATCTGTCACGAGGCTGTGAGCCGAGAGCGCGCCCAGGTCCACCGCGGCGCCATCCTCGAGAATTGCAGCACGCAGCGAGAGGTTGGACAGAGGGATGCCGTATGCGTCGCGCGCGGCAGCAGTTACAACCGCGCGGGATGCGCCGTCGGTCGGCAGAACGTCGGGAGCGGCCGCGACAGAAATCGAGATGGAGAGCTCCGAAGGACCCACGAGCGCAGGCGCGTGTTGCTCCTGCAGGCTGCAGGACGTGCCGAGCGCCGCGCACAGCGCGGCGGCGATTGCCGTGCGCGTCCTCATTTCGGATCCGCCCAGTTCCCAAAGTGCACATCGATGCGGCCAGTGACGCTGACAGCACGCCCCGTCTGATCGTGCCCGAAGAATGTGATCTCCGCGATCGTCGAGATGAACACCGCACTCCCGCCGAGCGCAGCCAGCGGCGCTTCAGCCTTTGCCTGCGCGCGGACCAGCACGAAGCCCGCAGACGCGCGCTCCGCGACGGTGAGCGTGAAAGCGCCATCGAACCCGTACGGCACGTCCACGCCGGCCACGTTGCGGCCGTCGGCGCGCACGTACCGCACCCGATAGCGATCGATCGTGATTGCGTTGGCTGCCGACGGTGCGCTGACCGCACTGCTCGCGCCGCCATCCCTGAGCCCCAATGAGAAGGTGACACGCCCCGAATCCTGGAAAAGGCTGCGGGACGCGTCCACGATGGTGACGACGTCTGACTGCAGCGTGCTGGTGAATTCGCCGCGCGCGCCCGAGGCCGCCTCGATGGAGTCGACGATCAGAAACGACGAGCCTGTGCCTTGCCTGGCGACGGTGCCGCACGCGCTCGAGGCGGCAATCCCGACGAGGAAGGCAAGCGTCTTCATCGGTCGCTCCTGATGATCCGGGGCGTGATGAAGATCAGCAGTTCGCGGCTCTCGTCCTGAACCGAGTCGCGACGAAACAGCCATCCCAGTAGCGGGATGCGGCTCATCAGCGGCGTCCGGTCCGTGAACGACTGTTCCCTGCTGACGAAGATCCCGCCGATGACCGTCGTCGCGCCGTCATTCACCTGCACCTGGGTTTGCGCGCGTTGCGTATCGATCGGCGGGATGCCGTTGACCTGCCGGCTGAAATCCGCCGAGGCGTTCTCGATCGTGACCTGCATGATCACGGTGCCGGCGGCCGTGATCTGCGGCGTCACCATCAACTTCAGCAGCGCCTCCTTGAACGAAACCGTCACCGTGTTGTTCGACACGGTCTGGATCGGAATCTGTATCCCCTGCCCGACTTCGGCCGCGACGTTATTCTGCGTCGTCAGCCGGGGCGTCGATAACACCCGTCCC
Organism: Acidobacteriota bacterium; assembly: GCA_013694635.1. GTDB lineage: Bacteria > Acidobacteriota > Vicinamibacteria > Vicinamibacterales > 2-12-FULL-66-21 > JACDCA01. The sequence goes on from JACDCA010000037.1 coordinate 9,033, forward strand.
TTTCCGCTGCGCTCGAGCGCTGACAACGCTACATCCAGATTGAACGCCCCATTCACCGCGCCGAGCGCCAGCCCGATCGCCGTGTTGACCGTCGCGGATCCAACGCCCGTCGCCGGTAACCCCACGACCGTGCCTGTCTCGTCGGCGGGACTCGAGCGCGGATCGGTCCCCTGCGCGCCCTGCGCGCCGAGCCGGCCGCCAACCGTGCCCCGGTTGGGAAAGGCCAGGTTCGTCGTATTACCCAGCTCGGGGCTCAGACGTCCGTTGAGGCCCCACTGAATGCCGATGGCTCTGGCGAAATCCCGTGAGGTCTGAACGATGCGCGCCTCGACCTCGACCTGCGGCTCGGGCCGGTCCAAGGTCGTGATCAGATCCGCCGCCGTCTGCAGACGTGACGGAAGGTCCGTGATGATGATCGTGTTCGTGCGCGCGTCGAGCTGTATCTGCCCGCGCGGGGAGAGCGCGGATTTCGTGATCAGCGGCTGCAGTTCCTGGGCGCGCGCATAACTCAGTGCGAACGTCCGCACGCGAACCTCCCCAGTCAGCGCGCGGGCTTCCTCGATCTTGCGGCGCTCGGCTTCCTCCTCGGCCAGCACGCCGAGCGGCGCGATGCGGAGGATGGTTCCATCCGCGACGTATCCAAGCTTGTTCGCCCGGAGGATCGTTTCGAGCGCCTGATCCCAGGGAATGTCGTGCAGGACGATATCGATGGTGCCCTGGACGGCGTTGTCGAACACCACATTGAGGCCTCCCTGCGCGATGAGCACGCGGAGGACCGCGCGCAGGTCCGCCCCCGCGAAGTCGAGCGACACCGGAGCGCCCGCGTACTGCGGCGTCGTCTGCGCGCTGGGCACTGCCGTCGTGCCGATGAGGGTGACCAGGAGCGCGAGCGCTGCCGGGATCATTCAGCGGACTCTTTCCCGGGGCGCGGTTGGCCGGAGGCGTTTGACGACCTCCTGCGGACTGGTCGGGGGTCTGCGGGGGGCGGACGTTCGCGAAAGGATGACGGCTTCCGACGTCACGGCCCTGACAACGCCGTCGAGCAGCCTCTCCCCGGAGCGTGCGATGTAGGTGCGTCTGCCGGAGGCCTGCACCAACGCTTGAAAGCCGTGTGAGTCCTTGACGATGCCCTTCACCACGATGTCGTCCACGCGCACACCGCGGATCCCGGCAGGGGCATCGGCAGGAGGACTTGTGCCGGGTGCCGGCTTCGCCGGATCTACAAAAGGATCTCGCCCGCCGCTGGACGTCTTGCGCGGCTCATCGTCTGTCGTTTCGGACGGCGTTGGCGACGTCGGGGAGCCGGCCGCAGCCGGCGAAGCCGCGTCGTGCACTGCAAACGTCGACAGCACGCACTCGGCCTTCAGCGGTCCATGCTCGCCCGCCTGCGCACTCGCCGTGATGGCCAGATCGCGCACGCCAGTGATCGCCGTTCCTTCAGCGATGCGCTGAAAGAACGTGGTGAGGTCGTCATACTGCCCCTCGACGTGTAACTTGTACGAGGACTCGACGTACAGCGCCTGCGGCTTCGAGGGTTGCGGCACGAGTCGGCGAACGGTCAGATTCGAACGCGCCGCAAGCGCCTCAACCTCCTCGAGAATGCCGGCGAGGCCCTGCTGCGCCGGGAGCGCGGATTCGAAGGCCTCCACCCTGCCCTCGAGATCGCTCACGAGCGAGCGCAACTGCGGCAGCCGCGCGGCCGTAGCGCCGGCCTGCGCCGCGGCGGACCGAAGCTCGGCGAGTCGAACCTGCCGCTGCTGGATGTCTGCAGTGGTCTCGCTGGCAAAGTAGCGCCGGAAGCCGACGAGCGGCGCGACAGCGACGAGCACAGACGCGGTCGCGGTCCTCCACGAAGCGTGCGTCAGCGACATGTGCATCTCATTGGTTCACCGTGGCCTTGACCGCGAACAGAACCGTCCCACTCGCGCCGTCCGTCGCCGTCCGATCGGTGTCGAGAATCTCCACAGGCTGGCGGAACAACCGGCTTGCATCGAGGTTGGCGACCAGATCCGAAACCTCCCTCAGACTCGCGGCCCCGCCTCTCATCGTCAGCTGATGGTCCCTGTACGACAGTTCGCTGAGCCACAACCCCGCGGGCACTGCGTCCGTGACCTCCTGGAGGACGCGCCCGGGGCCGAAATGGCCACCACCGAGCTTTTCCGCCAGTGCGGCCCGCTGCTGCAAGTGGGTGTGACGGGATTCGAGCTGTCGCACCAATGTCACGGCGGGCTCCAGCCGCACGATTTCCGCCTCGACACGCGCGAGATCTTCGGAGACCTGTCGCGAGGCTGCACGCAGCGACCAGAACCACCACGCCATGACCAGCGCAGTCGAAACAACGATGAGAGCAACGCCAGCACTGCCCCGCTTTGCGATCGCAGGGCGCCACGCTGAGTCTTTCGCGCGAGGGAGCAGGGTGATCCGGATCACCGGTCGTTCCTCCTCCGGAGCGCCAGGCCGACTGCCACCGCTGCCGTGGCAGCAACCGACGCGGCGTCGAGGTCGAGCCGCTCCGGGTCGAATGCGATCCGGCGAAAGGGGTCCAGTGGTTCGACACGAACACCAAAGCGCGTGGCGAGTGCGTCCACCAGGGCCGGTGACTTGGACGCACCACCGGTCGTCACGATCCTGTCGAGGGGCATCGGTCCCAAGGTTCGACCGAATGCGTCGATCGCTGCGATTGTCTCTCCGACGACGTCGTTGCCTGCCGCGGAATCGCGGGTGAAGAGCATTCGCCCGTCGCGAACAACGTGGACGGTGATGCTGCCCGTACCTACGTCGATCAGCGCGATAAGCCCGTTCGGCTCGATCTCATGATTCACCTCGTAGGCGTTCTGAAGCGCAAAGGCCGTCACATCCAGGATTGCCGGGGTCTTCCCCGCCTTCGTAATGGCGTCGACGTGGCGCGCGACCTTCTCTTTCGTCGCCGCAGCCAGCAGGATCTCCATGGCGCCGCCGGTCCTCGCGGAGTCGCTCACGCGCTCGTAATCGAAGTGCAGTTCCTCAACGTCCAGCGGAATGTGCTGCTCTACTTCCCAGCCGATCGACGCCGCCAGCTCCAACTCGGACATCATCGGAACGGTGATCCGCTTCACGAACACGCCGCTGCCTGACAGCGACGCGGCGACGTCTGGCGTGCGGATGCGATGCCGCTCGAAGAGTCGCCGCATCGCGTCAGCGACCGCCGCTACGTCGTTGATGGTGCCGTCGACGACCGCGCCGCCAGGCACGGGTTCGGTCCCGAAGGCCCTGACTGAATGGTGACGACCTGCCTGGGTCAGCTCTATCGCCTTGATCGCAGTCGAGCCGATGTCGACCCCGACGAGCTGCCTGGATTTCTGGAACATGGCGCGGTGAAGTTCGCGGTTAATCGGACGACACCTGAAGGGCAAGTGAAGTGCCAGCCGAGCCGGGCGGCGATTCTGGCGTTCGAGAGGAGGGTTGCGCGGCTTTGCGGCCATCCCAGCGGGTCTGGAGACGCGGTTTCCGCCACCGTCGCAGTGCGGTAAAATGGCACCTTCTGCGTACGGCACGCGCCTTGACAATCCCCGCAATCACCAGTATTCTTTTGGTTTGCCGTCCTTAGATAGAGGCTGACCACCCGCGTTTACCTCGTGGCTGCCACCGATAGCGAAGGGCCGAAAGGGATTTCTTCCATGGGTTCGTTTGTTCCCACTGCCGGGAGTGTGGAGCGGCAGTGGCACGTCATCGATGCCGAGGGCCTGGTGCTCGGCCGGGTGGCGACCGACGCGTCGCGCCTGCTGCAGGGCAAGCACAAACCGGTGTACACGCCGCACATCGACATGGGCGACCACGTCGTCATCGTCAACGCCGCGAAAGTGCGTCTGACGGGGCGGAAGGAAGAACAGAAGTTATACCGCTACCACAGCGGATATGAAGGCGGGATGCGCCAGGAGCGCGCCAAGGATCTTCGGCAGAGGAATCCGGTCCGCATGGTGGAAGAAGCCGTCCGCGGCATGCTCCCGAAGACGAAGCTGGGGGAAGCCATGTGGCGCAAACTCAAGGTGTATGCCGGGGCCGATCATCCGCACGTCGCGCAGAAACCGCGCGCGCGCAAAATAACGCAGACCGAGGTCGCATAGAGTGGCAGCAGCAATTCAGTATTACGGCACCGGGCGCCGAAAGACGTCTACTGCCCGCGTGTTTCTCAGACCGGGTAATGGCGGGATGGTCATCAATCGCAAGCCGCTCGAGCAAGCCTTCCCCACCGAAGCTCTCCGGACCCAGATCAAACAGCCGATGCTCGTGACCGAAACGGCCGACAAGTTCGACGTGCTCGCCACCCTCGCGGGCGGCGGCATCGCCGGCCAGGCGGGCGCGCTGCGTCTCGGGATCGCGCGTGCCCTGGTCGAATACAACATCGACCTGCGCCAGCGGCTCAAGAAAGCGGGCTTCCTGACGCGCGACGCGCGCATCAAGGAGCGCAAGAAATACGGACAGAAGGGAGCGCGCAAGCGTTTCCAGTTCAGTAAGAGATAGCTCTCAGCTATCAGCTCTCAGCTGATAGCTGGCGGCTGAAAGCTTTTATGGAGGCAGCAGCTTGACGGGGATTGCGTTAAAGGATTTGCTCGAGGCGGGGGTCCACTTCGGACACCAGACGAAGCGCTGGAACCCGAAGATGAAGCAGTACATCTTCGGCGAGCGCAACGGGATCTACATCATCGATCTCGGCAAGACGGCCAAGCTGTTTCGCGAGGCGGAGCAGTTCGTCTCGAACCTCGCGGCCGAGGGGCGCACGATCCTTTTCGTCGGCACGAAGCGCCAGGCGCAGGACGCCATCGCCGAAGAAGCGCAGCGCTGCGGCATGTTCTTCGTCAACCAGCGCTGGCTTGGCGGTCTGCTGACCAACTTCACGACCATCCAGCGGAGCCTCGCACGGCTGCGCGACCTCGAAGCGATGGAGACCGACGGCCGTTACGACTCGCTGTCGAAGAAGGAAATCTCCCAGATCGAGAAGGAAAAGCGCAAGCTGCAGAAGAACCTCGACGGCATCCGCCACATGTCGCGGCTTCCCGATGCGCTCTTCGTCGTCGACACCCGCAAGGAAAAGATCGCGGTCGACGAGGCCCGCAAGCTGAAGATCCCGGTCATCGGCGTAGTCGATACCAACTGCGATCCCGACGAAGTGGACTTCGTGATCCCCGGCAACGACGATGCGCTCCGGGCGATCCGGCTGTTTGCGTCGAAGATTGCCGACGCGATTACGTCCGGCCGCGGTATTCGCGAGTCGGCGCAGGCTGAAGAGACGGCCGAGGCCGAGAACGACGACCGCCGCCGTGCGCGTCCGGCACGGCAGGCGCGACCCGAACAGGCGACTTCTCCGGCGTCGGTCTAGGGTTTGAAGGTTGACGCCGGCGCCGCCGTCATGGCACGCCGGCGTTTGTGTGTACCAGCTTTTAGCTGTCAGCTATCAGCTACTGACGGCTGATGGCTGAGAGCTGAAGGCTTCAGGAGTCAGCGAGAGATGCCGACGATGGAAATCAGCGCAACGATGGTGAAGAAGCTTCGCGACCAGACGGGCGCGGGGATGATGGAGTGCAAGGCGGCACTGACGGAGGCGAACGGCAATATCGAGGAGGCGACGACCATCCTCAGGAAGCGCGGCCTGGCGCAGGCGACGAAAAAGGCCGGCCGCACGACCAACGAGGGGCTGATCGGCAACTACATCCACATGGGCGGCAAGATCGGCGTGCTCGTGGAAGTGAACTGCGAGTCGGACTTCGTGGCGCGCACGGATGACTTTCAGGGCCTGGCGCGCGAGATCGCCATGCACATCGCCGCCGCCAGCCCGCAATTCGTGAAGCGCGAAGACGTCCCGGCCGACCTCCTCGAACGCGAGCGCAGCATCTACCGCGACCAGGTGAAAGACAAGCCGGCGCAGGTGATCGAGAAGATCGTCGACGGCAAGTTGAACAGCTTCTACGAGCAGGTCTGCCTGCTCGACCAGCCGTCCATCCGGGACCCGAAGATCAGCATCGGCGCGCTGCTCCAGCAGGCCGTCGCCAGGCTGGGAGAGAACATCTCCGTCGCCCGCTTCGTGCGATTCAAGCTCGGCGAAAGTGCCTAGTGCTCGGTGCTTGGTGCATTCGCAGGGCGCGCTGTGAAAACGGCGCGCCCTTTCCTTTTTCCCCACTGAGCAGTCAGCACGGAGCACTCCGCACTACAGATATAATTGACTGAATGTCCGGTCCCGCCTATCAGCGCATCCTTCTGAAGCTCTCCGGTGAGGCCCTGATGGGCGAACAGCAGTTCGGAATCGATCCCGGCGTCACGACACAGATCGCCAAAGACGTACGGGAAATACAGGAGCTCGGCGTTCAGACAGCAATTGTCATCGGCGGCGGCAACCTGTTTCGCGGCCTGGCGGCCAGCGCGAAAGGCATGGACCGCGCGACGGCTGACTACATGGGCATGCTCGCCACTGTCATCAATGCCCTGGCGCTACAGGACGCGCTCGAGCACCAGGGGGTGGTCACGCGCGTCGCGTCGGCAATCGAGATGCGGGCGGTTGCCGAGCCCTTCATCCGCCGGCGCGCCGTCAGGCACCTCGAAAAGGGACGCGTCGTGGTCTTTGCCGCGGGCACGGGCAATCCGTATTTCACCACCGATACCGCGGCCGCGCTTCGAGCGATGGAGATGAAGGCGGACGTCATTTTGAAAGCCACCAAGGTGGACGGGATCTACACCGCCGACCCCGTGACACATCCGGACGCGACGAAATACGATGACATCTCGTACTTGAAGGTGCTGGAACAGGGGCTCAAGGTGATGGACGCCACCGCGATTTCCCTGTGCATGGACAACAAGCTGCCGATCGTGGTCTTCAACCTGCGCACCAAAGGCAATCTCCGCCGCGTGGTGATGGGGGAAGCGATCGGGACGAAGGTCAGAGCGTAGTTAACGGAGATTGATGATGGACGTGAGTGATCTGAAGGGGCTTTTCGTCGAGGTCAAGAAGCGGATGGACGTGCAGATCGACCATGTCCGCCGCGAGCTTGGCGGTGTCCGGACAGGGCGCGCCTCCGTCACGATTCTCGACACGGTGCACGTCGAAGCCTACGGCTCGCAGATGCCTCTCAACCAGGTGGCCTCCATGTCGGTGCCAGAGCCGCAGATGATCCTGGCGCAGCCCTTCGATCCTTCGCTGCTCTCCGCGATCGAGAAGGCCATCCGCACCTCGAACCTTGGATTGAATCCCACCAACGACGGAAAGGTCGTTCGGATCCCTATTCCCGCGCTCACCGAGGAGCGGCGGAAGGAGCTCTCGAAGATCGTCCACAAATACGCGGAAGAAGGGCGCAACAACGTCCGTCAGGTGCGCCGCGACGCCAACGACAAGCTGAAGAAGCTCCTGAAGGACCACCAGATCTCAGAAGACGACGAGCGTCGCAGCCTCGACGAAGTCCAGAAGATCACCGACCAGCACGTCCACCTCATCGACGAGCTGCAGAAGAAGAAGGACACAGAGCTGCTGGCGAAATAACCGCTCCAATCGTCGATCAACAATCCGTCAATCGCAAGTCGCCGATCGCCCATCCGCAATGTCTTATTTCTCGCATTTAGAATGCAGCGTTCCGTGCGGCGCGGAGGCTTACGATCCGCGCGTCGAGCAGCACCTCTGCACGTGCGGCGCTCCCCTGCTGGCGCGGTACGATCTTGACGCGGCGCGATCGTGGAAGAAGGACTCGCTCGCCGGGCGCGAGTCGAACATGTGGCGGTACCGCGAGCTGATGCCGCTCTTCGACGGCGAACAGCCCTTGACCCTCGGCGAGGGCTGGACGCCGTTGTTCCACGCCCGCCGGGTCGGCGAGAGTCTCGGCCTCGAGCGGCTGTTCGTGAAGGACGAGTCTCTCAATCCCACAAATTCCTTCAAGGCGCGGGGTCTCTCGGCAGCGGTCACGCGGGCTGCCCGGCTCGGCGCGCGCGTCCTCTCAATACCGTCAGCCGGAAACGCCGCCAACGCGATGGCGGCATACGCAGCCATGGCCGGCATCGAGGCGCGCGTGTTCATGCCGAGGGATGTCAAGATCCCGTTTATCCGCGAGTGCGAGCTGTACGGCGCCAACGTGGAGCTCGTCGAGGGCCTGATCACGGATGCCGGTCGCATCGCCGCCGAGAAGGGCAGGGCACGCGGCTGGTACGACGTCTCGACCTTGAAGGAGCCGTACCGGATCGAAGGCAAGAAGACGATGGCCTACGAGCTGGGCGAGCAGCTCGAATGGCGTTTTCCCGACTGGATCATCTACCCCACCGGCGGCGGCACCGGCATGGTCGGGATGTGGAAGGCGTTCGACGAAATGGAGCAGATCGGCTGGAAGCCGGCAGGCCCGCGCCCGAAAATGGTTTCCGTTCAGGCGGAGCATTGCGCGCCGATCGTGCGCGCCTTCGAGAATGGAGCGGAACGCTCCGAGCTCTGGCAGTATGCGCGGACAGTCGCGGACGGCCTGCGCGTGCCGAAGGCCATCGGCGATTTTCTCGTCCTGCGCGCAGTGCGTGAGAGCGGAGGAACGGCGCTCGCCGTCTCGGACGAAGACATGGTGCACGACATGCGCGTGCTCGGTTCACAGGAAGGCATCAGCGCCGCCCCCGAAGGCGGAGCCGCCCTTCACGCCCTGCGGATGCTGATCCGCGACGGCCGCGTCCAGTCCACCGACACCGTCGTCGTGTTCAATACCGGCGGCGCGCTGAAATACCTCGATGTGCTCGGCTGACGGTGTCAGTCATCAGTGATCCATCATCAGTAGCCAGACACCTCGCAACTGATAACTGAATATTGTTAACTGGTCAGTCGCCGAGCGAAATTCCCATCGCTCTCGCCGTTCTGACGACGTCGAAGTCCAGGGGCACGTTGCGCGTGCGCCCGACCACTCTCTCGAGTGGCACCGCCACGATGTCGGGCGGGTGGAAGGCCACCATGCTGCCGAACTGACCTTCCAGGATCAGCTCCACCGCGCGCGCGCCGAAGCGAGTCGCGAGGATGCGGTCGAAGCTGGTGGGTGCGCCTCCGCGCTGCAGGTGGCCGAGCACCACGTAACGCGTTTCCTTGCCGGTGCGCGACTCGAGGGCTGCCGCCACCTGTGCGCCGACGCCGCCGAGCCGTTCGACAAACTCTCCCTGGGCTTCTTTGATCACCGAGACCTTGCCGCCGATCGGTTTTGCCCCTTCAGCGACGACAACGATGCTGAAACGCGCGCCGAATGCCTCGCGCGCGCGAATGCGTTCGACGATCTTGTCGACGTCGAATGGGATCTCCGGGATGAGGATGACATCCGCTCCGCCGGCCAGACCGGAATACAGCGCGATCCATCCGGCGTAGCGCCCCATCACTTCAACGATCATCACCCGATGGTGCGCTTCGGCCGTCGTGTGCAGGCGGTCGATGGCGTCGGTCGCGAAACTGACCGCGGTGTCGAACCCGAACGTGTTCGTGGTTTCGACGATGTCGTTGTCGATCGTCTTGGGGACGCCGACCAGCGGGATGCCGCGCTTGAAGAATTCGTAGGCGATGGCGAGCGTCCCGTCGCCGCCGATCACAACCAGGGCGTTGAGTCTCAGCTGGTGGAACATCTCGAGGCAGCGTTCGGAGTAATCCCGCTTGCCGCCACTCGTGTCGACTGGGTATGCGAAGGGATTGCCGCGGTTTGTAGTACCGAGGATCGTGCCGCCGATGCGCAGGATGCCGGTAACGTCGTTCGGCGTGAGGATGCGCGAACGGTCAGGCTCGAGCAGGCCGTCGAAACTGTCCTCGAGGCCAATAACTTCGCAACGGCAGTTGCTGGCGGACTTCACGACCGCGCGAATGACCGCGTTGAGCCCCGGAGCGTCACCGCCGCCGGTCATCACGCCGATCCGCTTCACCGCTGATGGCATCCTCCATGATAGCGTGCGCATTCGTTGCAGCCTGTGAAAGCCGCATGCTAAGCTGAGGGTTCTGCATTCAGTGGGCGGCTAGCTCAGTTGGGAGAGCGCCGCGTTCGCAACGCGGAGGTCGGGAGTTCGAGCCTCCTGCCGTCCACCAATCTAAAGCCTTCAGTTATAAGTAGTTGCGACGTCGCATGAAGTCAAGCACCGGCGCGGCTTGCGGTGTCAGGGGTGCAATAGGGGTGCTATTGCAATAACACTCCCCTTATTGTCGGCCGCGTATTGGCTCGCAGCCACTCAACGCCCGACCGATCCACCAGCCGCTGTGAGGTTAGGCGGTGCCGCCAAGGAACCGCCTAAAGACGACGCACAAC
>JACDCA010000046.1 GCA_013694635.1 Acidobacteriota bacterium
AGCGCGCCGGTCTTGCCGATCGTGTGGCAGGTCGTGCAGAGTCCCTTGCCCGCCATGATCTCGCTCCCCACCTTGACCATGTCGGCGGTGGTCAGGTCGCTCCTGATGACGATCTCCTGAGGAGGCTGAACTTCCTTCTGAGGCACCAGCTGGCCGACATACCCATAGAACACAGTCGTTGCGATGACGAGCGCGCCGATCCTGACGGTGTGCGGGAGCGTCATTTTCCATCGGGGGACTTCGTCCCCCGAACCCCCTTACAGGCTCGCTCGAGAAAACACTGTTTCACAGCGTTACATCCTCTCAGCCTGATTCACGGCTTCGCTCACACGTGGAGCCAGCGGTGGCGCATGGCGCGATTCGTTCGTTCTCGTTGCGAAATCGGGCCGGTCGTGCAGGCCCGAGAGCCAGAACACAAAGCCGATCAGGACGAAGAATATGAGCACCGTCACCGAGACCACCTGCGTCGCGAAGCCAAGGGTGGGCGTGAACGCGTCCACCGACGTGTCTCGTATGATGCCGTAGACGTGCCAGTGCTGGCGGAGCCCCGATCGCACGTAGCCCATGAGACCCATGAGCCAGGTGAAGGTGACGGCGATGAAGATCAGGACGTACTGGGAGATCGCCGGCATCCTTCCCCAGCGCACCTCACCCGTGTTCTTCGGCCGGCGGTAGAGGAAGATGTCGATCGCCGTGATCGACAACATGGCGAACAGGACCGAGCCAACCTGGGGCACCGAGAGGCCAATCCTGACGCTCGCCTCGACGAAGTACCCGTAGACCCCGAGGAAGATGACGAAGAGCGCTGCGGCGGCGAAGATGAGGAGCTGCGCCGCATGGCCTATCTTTGCCCACGACACCGTCGCGATTTTCCCCGTCCGGCGGTACAGGATGAAACTCATGAAGGTGGTGAGAATGAGGATGTTCACGGCGGTGTTCTTCGCCGACATGACGCCGAGGAAGCCCAGTATTGGGTGCGACGACCCTCCCATCGCCCGGATTTCTGACACGGTCGCGATGATCGATCGCGGCGTCGCCCAGACCATGAAGCAGAGCGCGATCGCGATCAAGAGGTACTTGATGAACCTCTGAATCGGCTGTTTCCCCTCGACCCGCCCCATCCCGAGCCACAGGTAGTAGTTGGCGGCGAGAAAGAGATTCCCGATCAGGACGGCCTGGATGATGAAGAGCCACGAGAAGGCGCCGCCCATCATCGTCAGGCCGAGCGTCTGCGAGTACGCGTAGATCTCCTTCGCGAGCCAGTATCCGGCAAAGGGAAGCGGGAGGAAGGCGATGATGGCGACGAAGTTGCCGATGTATCCCATCCAGTCGTAGTGCGCGCGCTCCTCGTCGGTTTCCGCCTGCAGGAACTTGAAGGCGGCGTACGCAGCGGCGACCGATCCACCGAACGCGACGTTCGCGATCATGCGATGGACGTTGATCGGCATCCAGGTGAAGTTGTAGACCGCGTCCATGACGGAGATCAGCGCTCCCGTCTCGGAGACCCCTTTCGGCGACATCATGAAGGTGAGCCAGGCGTTGGCGATGAACATGATCGCCGTGCCCACCACATTGAGACCGAGCCCGAGACCAAGATGCACCAGGGGGTGGAACTTCCCCCAGCCGTAATAGTAGGTGTAGAGGAAGAACGCCTCGGCGAAGAAGAGCAGCACGTACGGCAGAAACGTCGGCGAGAACACGCTCATCAGGTAGTTGGTGAACTTCGGGTACAGAGCGATGAGCATGAACGTCAGGAACGCGCCGAAGGTCGCCGTGAGCGAGAAGGAGACCGAGAGAAGCTTCGTGAATTCGTACGCGAGCCGGTCGTAGCGCAGATCACCGGTCTTGTAGCCGATCGCCTCGATGATGAACGCGAAGATGGGAACGGCAAGGACGAAGGCCGCGAACAGGAGGTGAAGCTGCGCGACCGCCCAGATCGCGACGCGGCTCCCGACAACTGGGAACCTTCGGTACTCGGCCTCCACGTAGGGCTTTGCCCGAGCCTGGCTCTCCGCTTCGGCCCGCTCGGCGGCTACTCCCTCCGCGCGGGGCGTGGGGTCGGCGGTCACGGCAGGAGCCCGGTACGGCTCCTTGTACTCGCGGCTGAGCAGCTGCGAGACGACGAGCACGACCCCGCCAAACATCAGGAGAGCGGTGATCGGACCGAGCACGAACAGCAGTTTGCGGTTCATCAGGCCGTTCATCGATTCTTTCCGGGGGGCTTCGCCCCGCCGGACCCCCCTACACG
>JACDCA010000213.1 GCA_013694635.1 Acidobacteriota bacterium
CGGATGTCCTCGAGCTGAGGAATTCTGTGCCTTGCGCCTTCACGGCTGTAGGCGACCGAGAGGTTCGGGGAGACGAGGCGGGCGAACTGTTCCGGCCGCGTCACTTCAACCTCGGCGTTGATGGCACGTGCCCGCGGTCCGTCGCGGATGATCACCTCGACCAGCTCACGGCCGCTGCGGTCCTGGGCGGCGGACGGCGGCGTGAAGAACGCGAGACACAGGAAGACGCCGATGCACCTCTGCACACGTGGCAGCATGAAGAATCCTCAGTTGTTCGAAAACGAAGACACGACCGGTGGAACCGGCCGGGATCAGGCGGAGGCGGAGAGTGGCGGGGCGCGCAAGCCGGCGGCGGAGTAGCGCGGCGGTCCGTGGACCCTGACCTCTCGAACTGAAACGCCGCCCACCACAGGCGCGGAAGGCACGATCACACCGCTCACGCTCTCAGCGGGTGCTGAAACCTGGTTGCTCTGTGGAGCGCCACAGATGAATACGAACGACGATGTGTGTTGCCCGGGATCGCAGCGGTCGATGCGGAGATCCGAGGAAGGCTCTTCGGCCGCCGCGTGGGTGTGAACGGCCGGACCGTGGTGGTGCTCCGGATGGTCGTGGTCCCAGTAGGCGTGGATGTGCAGCAGGCCGGCGTGCGCCGCCGACGACAGCAGGCCGAGGGCGACCAGGAGAGACGTCAGACGTCGCACGGTCCCAGTGTATCGGAAGTCCGGCCGCCGAGCGCGCTGCCGTTCTGCTAAGATCCGCGTCTTATGAGCACAACCACACTACTGATCATCATCATCGTGATTCTCGTCCTCGGGGGCGGAGGATTCTTCTTCAGGCGCCGATAACGAGACAGGTGGGGCTGCCGTGCGATCGGGCGGTTGGCCGCTGCTGATCGCGAAAAGAAGGAGCGGGCATCTTCGAATCCCTCTGGCTGATTGGGGCCGCCGCGGTCCTGGCGGGTTCGATCGCCGCCGTGTCCGGGTTCGGGATCGGGAGCGTGCTGACGCCGCTCCTGATGCTGTCGATGCCCACGTCGCACGCGGTCGCCGTGCTGGCCGTTCCGCACGCATGGGCCACGGCGATCCGCCTGTTGCATCTGCGGCGCGATGTGCATCCGCAGACATTCAGGCAATTCGGGGTGGCGAGCGCCGTTGGAGGGTTGGCGGGCGCCACTCTTCAGTCCCTGCTCGCGAGTCCCGTACTGACAGTGGTGCTTGCGTCGCTCCTCGTGATCGCGGGCACCGCGGAGGTGTGTCGGCGCCGTATTCCTCTGCCGGAGACGCGCGCGTGGCGTCTGCTGGGCGGCATTCTGTCTGGCTTCTTCGGTGGCCTGGTGGGCAATCAGGGTGGCATTCGCGCCGCCGCCCTGCTTGGGTTCCATCTCAACCCGCGTCAAATCGTTGCCACCGCCACCGCCTCGGCGCTGCTGGTCGATGCCGCGCGGGTGCCGATCTACCTGTTCTCCTTTGGATCGGTGATCGCGAACGCGGTGCCTCGCTTGATTGTCATCTCGGCCGGCGTGACGATTGGTACGCTTCTCGGTGTGCCGATCCTCGGCAGGATTCCCGAATCGGCCTACCGCCGGCTGGTGGGCGCGCTGCTGTTGTTGCTGGGGATCGGTCTGTTCGCGTCGCAGTCAGCGTGCGGCAGTCGTCCCGCCCCCGCTCTGGTGCTGGCGACGACGACCAGCGTGGCGAACAGCGGATTGCTCGATCGTCTTCTGCCTGCATATCCGGAACAAGTGCGCATCATGCCAGTCGGCAGCGGCCTCGCCCTGACACTGCTCGGGCGCAAGGATGCGGACGTGGCGATCACTCACGCACCGGCCCGGGAAGCCGCCGAGCTGCGCGCGCACCCCTCGTGGAAGTATCGAAAGCTGCTCTATAACGAATTCGTTCTGGTCGGACCGCCGGAGGATCCGGCCGACGTGGGCAGCGCAGGTGGTGCGGCCTCCGCCATGCGGCGGATCGCGAGCTCCGGCGCCACGTTCATTTCGCGCGGCGACGACTCCGGCACCCACGAACGCGAGCGGCAGCTGTGGAACGAGTCCGGTGCAACACCGGCGAAAGAGCGGCTTGTCGTGGCGGGCGCCGGAATGGGACAGACGTTGAGGATCGCAAACAGCGCCGACGCCTATACCTTGACCGATACCGGGACCTTCGCGGCCTATCAGGGCACGCTTCGGTCACAAGTCCTCGTGGCCGGCGATCCGCTCCTTCTGAACACGTACGCCGTGACAGTAGATCCTGCAAATGGACGGGCGCGACGATTCGCCGACTGGCTGGTGGATGGTGCGGGCCGCGCGATCCTCGAGCGCATCGTGACGAATGACGTGCGCGGTTTCTCGATCTGGCCGAAAGGCGCGCGTGACGACCAGCCGGACAGCAGTCCTCGCCGATGACGCTCACTTTACTCGCGGCCGATTTCATTCAGCCGGTTCTGTAATGCA
>JACDCA010000225.1 GCA_013694635.1 Acidobacteriota bacterium
TCTTCCTTGCGGAGCGCCCGGCCAATCTCGATCAGCGGTTGTGACGACGCACGACGGCGTGAGGGCTGCGCTCGCGTGGGTTCACCCCTCTGCTTGCGGTAGTGTGGCGGCCACGGCGCATCACCGAGGCCCTCTCGTTCGTGCCGGACTGAAAGCTCGAGAAGGCTGTCGAGCGGGAAATGACGCTCGTCGATGGCAGCGTGGCGATCGCCTATCTCCGCGAACCGAGCGGGCATCGTCGCGAGCGTGAAATCCTGCGGATTGCAGTCGGCCACCTCGTCCCAGGCAAGCGGTGCAGACACGCGCGCGTCCGGCGTCGGGCGCACGGAGTACGCGGACGCCACCGTACGGTCCTTCGCGTTCTGGTTATAGTCGAGGAAGACGCCGTGACGCTCCTCCTTCCACCACTTGCTCGTCGCCAGCGCAGGGGCGCGGCGTTCCACCTCCCGCGCCAGCGCCAGCGCGGCGCGTCGCACTTCGTCGAACGTCCAGCGTGGCTCGATGCGAATGATGACGTGCATGCCCCGGGAGCCTGACGTCTTGGGCCAGCCGATGAGCGACAGGTCGCCGATCGTTCCCTGCACGACCTGCGCGACCTGACGCACCAGTTCCCAGCTGACCCCGGGCACGGGATCGAGATCCACCCGCAGCTCGTCGGGATGGTCCACATCTTCCGCGCGGACAGGGTGCGGGTGCAGCTCGAGGCACGCCAGGTTTGCCATCCACGCGAGAGCCGCAGCATGGCGCGGCACCACTTCTTCCGCGCTTCGCCCGGACGGAAACTTCAGGGACACGACCTCGATCCAAGCGGGCCGCGAGGCGGGCGCGCGTTTCTGATAGAAGAACTCGTCCCCGACCCCATTCGGGTACCTCACCAGCACATTCGGGCGCCCGCCAGCGCCCCGCAGCGCGCCGTCGGCGACAGCGAGGTAGTATCGGACCAGATCCAGCTTGGTGAGCCCCGCGGCGGGGAAAAGCACCTTCTGCGGGTTCGAGATCGCGACCTCGTGGCCGTCGATTACCAAAAGTTCTTTCGCGGGTGTGTTGGCCATGCCGGACGGAATCACAAGCCCTTGAACGTGGCCACGCCGAGCAGATGCAGATTACCCAACGCGAACCACGGCCAGAACCTTGTCCAGCGAGTCTCGCTGGCAAGAAGAACGTTGAACCCGACCGTCATCGGCAGCAGCACGCGCGTGATCGCGCCTGTGTTCGGGTCGGCCAGCACGCGATCGAGGAACACCATCAACAACGCATAGACAATGGCAACCCGCCACCAGGGCGTCTCGTATTCACGGCGCACGAGCAAGTAGACGGCCTGGACGGCCACGGAGATCAACAGGCACAACCACACGCCCGCCAGGGAAAACAAACCTCCGTTCTTCACGTCGATGAATATGACGTCTTGCCAGCCTTTGATTAGGCCCGTGCCCAGCATCAGCTGGTCCGTGTGGGCCAGGAGCGTTGATCGATAGATGGAGCGGAGGTAATCCAACCAGATCAGCATGGGCAGTACCGCCAGAAACACCACGGGTAGCAGCCTCGCCCAGGCGCGCCGATCGCGTGGAATCGGCTGGGACGCCAGGGCGAGGAGATTCGTCTCACGGCCCAGACCCGCAATTCCAATGATCACGGCGGACAGCAGCGGACGCCCTTTCTCCACTGCGACAACAGCAAGTGTGGTGAGCGTGAGACTCGGCACATCGAGCAGCGCAAACCTGACCGACCAGAGCGTCCCGTGCGAGAACAGGCACGCGCTCCAGAGGGCGAGCCCACGCCCCGTAGTGGGAGGCATCCAGCGGGTGAGGAGTGCCGCAAGAATCAACCAGCAGACGACGTTCTGCAGCGCATACGCTTCAAGGATCCAGGCCGGGCGGCCGAGTCCGAGTGCGTGGGCAGTCCAGCTGAAAAGGATGCGCCGCGCGCGAAACGGCGCCATGTCCATCGCCCGGTCGGTCGCTTGGTCTCGCAGCAGGGGGTCGAGCGCAAGCTGCGCGTAGAACTGGCCGTCGTAGCTGAAATCCGCGTAGTCGTAATGCGGCACGCCGCGCATGGCGGGTACTTCGTAATCGTGGCCGGCCGGAAAGCCAATGAGAGACGTGAAGCCGGTACCCGGATGGTAAAAGCGCGCGACCGACGCAACAAAGAGAATGACCATCGCGCACGAAACGCTTCCGTAGATCCAGACGCGCATCCTCATCGGTGTAGCGTCTATTCTAGACGGCGGCGTAAGATCGCAGAGTGCGCGACGAATACGCGCGGTTCGACAGGAAATGAAGCAGCCGGCGAGAACCGGTGGGCCACGTTTCGATGTGCACAGGAAAAGGCCGCCTGACGGCGGCCTCTAGCGAAGAGTTGAATTTGGTTGCGGGGGCAGGATTTGAACCTGCGACCT
>JACDCA010000231.1 GCA_013694635.1 Acidobacteriota bacterium
CGTGCTCAGCCCGCCGAGCGTCCGCATGGTCTCGGCGGTGCTATTGCGCTTCTGTTGTGACGACGGGTCCATCTACCTCCCGCTTTCGCAGGAGTATACTCGCTGGAAGAGGCCCCCTATGAAAAGCGCCGTGTTTACGCTGGTTGCCGGTTGCCTGTTGGCGGCGGCAGCGCCATCGGCACAGACGCAGCCCGCCGACGGACGGACGCAAAGCATCTATGTCGGCGTCGTCGACGGCAAAGGCAACGCCGTCACCGGTCTGACCGCGAAAGATTTCGTTGTGCGCGAGGACGGAGTCGCCCGCGAAGTGCTGCGCGTCGAGCCGTCGAGCGAGCAGCTCGACATCGTGCTGCTCGTCGACGACAGCCAGGCGGCAACAGCAATGATCCCGCATATGCGGGACGCCCTCACGCGTTTCGTGGCACGGATGCAGGGCAAGGCAAAGATCGGCATCGTCACAGTCGGTGAACGTCCGACGTCGGTCGTGGAGAGGACGAGCGATCCTGAGGCATTGAAGAAGGGCATCGGCCGCATCTTCGCGCGCGGTGGGAGCGGCGCCTACCTGCTCGAGGGGATCAATGAGGTCCTCCGGGGATTCCGGGGGCGCGAATTGATGCGGCCGACGATCGTTGCGCTCACCGCCGAAGGGGTCGAGTACAGCAACCTGCAGCACGAACGGATCAATCGCGACCTCGTCGCCAGCGGTGCCGCGCTTCACGTGCTCGCGATCGGGACGCCGGCGCCGACCGACACGGACGAAATGCGAAACCGCAACCTGGTGCTCGCGGAGGGGTCCGAGTTCACCGGCGGCCGGCGCGAACAGCTGCTCTCGGCGATGGCGCTCGAGGACAGGCTTGAACAGCTCTCGGCGGAGCTGGTGAACCAGTACGTGGTGACTTACGGACGCCCGGAAACGCTCATTCCCCCCGAAAAGGTGCAGGTCACCGTGAACACGGCCGGTCTGACCGCCCGGACCCGGACGCGGTTGCCGAAGAAAAAGTAGACGATGCGCCGTCATCTCCTCCTCGCCACCCTCCTGGCCGCGTGTGCGGCAGCCGGCCTCTCGGCACAGAAATTCAAGGCCGGCGTCGAGCTCGTGTCGCTGAGCGTCTCTGTCACCGACGGCTCGAAGTTGATCACCGACCTCGAAGAGAACGAGTTCGAGGTGTACGAGGACGGCTCCAAGCAGGCGATTACGTTTTTCTCCCGCCGTCACCTCCCCGTCGCGCTCGCCATCCTGCTCGACACCAGCAACAGCATGGAAGACAAGCTGCCGACCGCGCAGGAGGCGGCGGTGGGGTTCGCCAAGCGGATGCGACCCGAGGACGTGATCGAGGTCATCGGCTTCAGCACGCAGGTGAGAATCCTGCAGCCGTTCACGAATGAGTTGCCCACGCTGGAGCGGGCGATCCGCGGCACGACGGCGGACGGTTCGACGGCACTCTACAACTCCATTTACATTTCGCTGAAGGAACTCCGAAAGATCAAGGCGAAGACCGAGGAAGAGATCCGCCGACAGGCGATTGTCGTCCTGTCGGACGGGGACGACACCTCCAGCCTGCTGCCGTATGAAGAGGTCCTGGAGCTCGCAAAGCGATCCGAAACCGCCATCTACACCATCGGGCTGCGGCCGCCACACCTCGGACGCGCGTCTTTCAAGGAAGCCGAATACGTGCTCCGGCAGCTCGCGCAGGAGACGGGCGGGCGTTCCTTCTTCCCCACGACGGTCCATGACCTGCCGAAAATCTACGAGGCCATCTCGCAGGAGCTGTCGACGCTCTACTCGATCGCATACACGTCGAAGAACCCGCAGCGCAACGGCGCATGGCGCCGCGTCGTCGTACGCGTGACGCGGGAGGGTTTGACGACCCGCACGCGACAGGGCTACTACGGCCCGAAATCTCCCTAGCCTCGAGGCGTTTTGAACAAACCCTGCGTATACATCGTCGGCGCCGGTCCCGGCGATCCATCACTCATTACCGTCCGAGGACGGCAGTTGCTCGAACGCGCCGACGTGGTCGTCTACGACCACCAGATTGCCGCCGGGCTGCTCCGGTTCGCACGCGCGGACGCCGAGAAGATAGACGTCGGGCCCGCCGCCCCCCGCCTCACGGACCAGGAAGCCATCAGCATCCTCCTCGCCGAGAAAGTGCGTGAAGGCAAGACGGTCGTGCGCCTCAAATGGGGGGACGCGTTCGTGTTCGACAGCGGCGGGAAGGAAGCGCTGCTGCTCCGCGAGCAGGGCATTCCATTCGAGATCGTTCCCGGGATCCCCGCGGCGATCGGAGGGCCCGCGTACTCCGGGATTCCTATCACCTATCCCGGCGCGGGCGACGTCGTAGCGCTGGTCCGCGGGCACGAAGGTGAAACCGACGCGGCGCCGGACGTCGACTGGAGCCGTCTCGCAGGTCTCGCCGGCACGATCGTCTGCTACGCCGGCCCGCACCAGATCGGCGCGATTGCCAATGCGCTGATCGCAAACGGCCGATCGCCTGACGAGTCTGCCGCTTTGATCTATGACGCGACCCTCCCGTCACAACGCACCACGACGGGTACGCTCGGAAGCATCGCGGGGCAGGCGTTCGACGGGGTTCCGTCGTTATTGGTGGTCGGGCAGGTCGTCGGTCTGCGCGACCATCTGCGCTGGTTCGACGATCGGCCACTGTTCGGCCGCCGCATCGTCGTCACGCGGTCGCGTGAGCACGCCGATGACCTCATCGACATGCTGGAAGAACGCGGCGCGGAGACCATTGCCGCTCCCACGATCCGCATCACGCCGCCCCAGGACCTGTCCCCGCTCGACGAGGCGGCCGCCGATATCTCGCGCTTCGACTGGATCGTCTTCACCAACGCAACGGCGGTGGGCAGCTTCATGACGCAGCTGCTTGTGGCGGGTGACGTGCGCGACCTGACAGGGGTCCGGCTCTGTGCGATCGGTGCTTCGACGGCCTCGCGGCTCCAGCAGTACGGCATCCGCGCCGACCTGATGCCGCCGGAGTATCGCATCGAGGCGCTGCTCGAGGCGCTTGCCGCCAACCAGCCGTTGTTGGGACAGCGTTTTCTCCTGCTTCACGCCGACAACGCACGTGAGCTGCTCGTCGAGGAGCTCCGGGAGGCGGGCGCGGAGGTGAGCGAAGTCTCCGCGTACCGCGCGTCGCTGGCACAGGCTGAAAGAGAGAGCGACCAGGATATCTATGGGATGTTGCTCAACCGCCGGATCGACGCGGTGACGTTCATGAGCGCGTCCACGGTACGCAACTTCGTCGAGATCTACGGTCAGGAACAGGCCGTGGATCTATTGAGGACGACGGTCGTCGCCTCCATTGGCCCTGTCACTGCGGAAGCCGCACAGCAGCTCGGGATCCATACGACGGTGATGCCGGAGCGGTACACGGTCCCCGATCTGGTCGACGCCCTGGTCGACCATTTTACGCTCGAGGTGGCTCTGAAGGGCTGAACTACCCCGGGTTCCGCATCCCGCAATCCGCTCAGCGAATGTTGGGCGGTGTATCGAGTCGCACGCGAAGGATCGTGCCGGCAGGCAGCGTGACGTCCTTGCCTTCGGTCGCGGCGATCGTTCCGCCGCCGCCGATCAAGACGCCCAACAGCGCGCCCTTAACGCCGCCGATGATGCCACCGATGATCGCGCCGACCGCCGACCCGGCGCCAATCCGTGCCGCCTCTCCCTTGATGCCTTCGCTTTCGAGCGCTTCCGAGACCGTGCCTCGCATCGGGTACACC
>JACDCA010000237.1 GCA_013694635.1 Acidobacteriota bacterium
AGTCCGAGGCGCGCATCCCTTTACCCGCCTGACCCGGCGCCTGCCGCTCGATGCGCCTGTACAACACGCTCACACGCCGCGAAGAGGAGTTCGCGCCCGCCCGCGACAACACTGTCCGCATGTACGCCTGCGGGCTCACAGTGTATGCACGCGGACATATCGGAAACTTCCGGACGTTCGTTGCCGTCGACCTGTTGCGCCGCGCGCTGAAGTACGAAGCGAGCTTCGGGGTTCGCGAGGTCGTCAACTTCACGGATGTGGACGACCGCACCATCCTCGAATCGCAGAAGGCGGGCATGCCGCTGCGCGAGTACACGGCCCAGTACGTGACGGCATTCGAGCGCGACGCCGCTGCGCTGGGACTCGAGCCGGTCGAAGAGAATCCCCGCGCCACGGATCCCGAGAACATCGAGGCGATGGGGGAGACCATCAAGGCCCTGGAGCGAAACGGCCACACCTACCGCAGCGACGGCTCGATCTACTTCAGGATTTCGACGCTGCCTGACTACGGCAAGCTCGCGCGTCTCGATCACGACGGCATGAAGAGCGGCGCGCGTGTCGATGCCGACAAGTACGACAAGGAAGACGCGCGCGACTTTGTGTTGTGGAAGGAGACCAAGCCCGGCGAGCCGACCTGGGATCCCGGCATCGGCCCCGGCCGGCCCGGCTGGCACATCGAATGTTCCGCGATGGCGCTGCGGCTTCTCGGTCCGCCGCCGATCGACATCCACGCCGGCGGCGTCGACCTGATCTTCCCGCATCACGAGAACGAGATCGCGCAGAGCGAAGGGGCCACCGGCACGCAGTTCTCCCGCTTCTGGTTTCACGTCGAGCACTTGATGATCGACGATGAGGAGAAGGGGGAGGAGAAGATGTCGAAGAGTCTCGGCAACGTCTTCAACCTCGAAGACATCGTCCAGCGCGGCTTCCGCCCCTCCGCCCTGCGATACCTGTATCTCGGCGTCCATTACCACAAGCAGTTGCGGTTCTCCTGGACGGCGATGGCGCAGGCCGAAGAAGCACTCAAACGCATCACGGACTTCCTCGCGCGCCTGGCATTTGTCGAGGCCGCCACCAGGCGGCCTGACGAGGCCGGCTGTCCTGGCCCCAGCGCAGTCGAGGGCAGCCGGCCTGTCATCGCGACTCAGCTCGACGATGCCTCGAAAGCCTTCTCCGCCCGGATCGCCGACGACTTGAACACCGCGGCGGCACTCGGTGTCGTGTTCGACCTCGTGCGTGCCCTGAATACGTCCATCGACAACCGTGAGCTGGACAAGGCGGACGCCGACGCCGTGCGCCAGACGTTCGAGCGCTTCGACCGCGTGCTCGGCGTGCTGTCGCTGCGCCGCGCCGAGGACGAGAAGCCACCGGTACCGGTGGACGAAATCGACCGCCTGATCGAAGCGCGGAAGGCCGCCCGCCTCGCCCGAAATTTCGCCGAAGCGGACCGCATCCGAAAGGACCTCGACGCACGGGGGATCCTGCTGGAAGATACTGGTTCGACTACGCGGTGGAAACGCAAGTAAACCAGAAGCTGTCCGCTATCAGCTGTCAGCTGTCAGCCGAGAGCTGTCAGCTGCTGAGAGCTGATGGCTGAGAACTGAGAGCCATGAACGCACCAGATATCAAGACGTCGCTCCCCGGTCCGAAAGCGAAAGCCATCATCGAGAAGGACTCGAAGTTCGTCTCGCCGTCCTATACCCGCGACTATCCGTTCGTGATCGCGCGCGGGGAGGGAGCGGTGGTCGAGGACGTGGACGGCAATCGGTTCATCGACTGCGCGGCCGGCATCGCGGTGAACTCCACCGGCGTCTCGCATCCGGACGTCGTCAAGGCCATCTGTGACCAGGCGCAGAAGTTCATCCACATGTCGGGGACGGACTTTTATTACGAGCCGCAGGTTCGCCTCGCCGAGGAGCTGGCGTCCGTCGTCCCGATCGACGGCGACGTCCGTTCGTTCTTCGGTAATTCAGGGACGGAAGCGACAGAGGCCGCGGTGAAGCTCGCGCGGTATCACACGAAACGCCAGGGAATCATCGCCTTCTACGGCGCGTTTCACGGCCGATCGCTCGGGTCGCTGTCGCTCACCGCGAGCAAGGCGATTCAGCGTCGCGGCTTCGCCCCGTTCATGCCCGGCGTTTACCATGCGCCGTACCCCGACACGTATCGATTCAACGGCAGCGCGGACGCCTGCGCCGAGGCCTCGCTCAGCTTCATCCGCGATCAGATTCTCGTGCACCTCATTTCTCCCGACGAAGTTGCGGCGATCGTCGTCGAGCCGATCCAGGGAGAAGGGGGCTACATCGTTCCGCCGAAGGCGTTTCTCCAGGGGCTGCGCGATCTGACGAAGGAGCACGGCATCGTCTTCGTCGCCGACGAGGTGCAGTCGGGCATGGGACGCACGGGGAAGATGTTTGCGATGGAGCACTTCGGCCTGACGGCCGACGTGGTGAACATCGCCAAGGGGATCGCCTCCGGGCTGCCGCTCGGCGTGACGTGCGCGCGCGCCGACATCATGGCCTGGCCGCCTGGCGCCCACGCGAGCACGTTCGGCGGTAATCCCGTCGCGTGCGCGGCGGCGAGTGCGACGATCAAGCTTCTGAAAGACAGTCTCGTCGCCAACGCGGCCGCCGTCGGCGCCCGGTTCGCGGAAGGTCTTCAGCGGCTGGAAGAGAAGCACCAGATCATCGGCAATGTCCGCGGCATGGGGCTGATGATCGGCATCGAGCTGGTGAAGAACCGCAAGACCAAGGAACGCGCCGTCGATGCGCGCAACGCGCTCGTGCAGGCGATGTTCAAGCGCGGCGTGCTGATCCTTGGGGCCGGGAAGAACGCCGTCCGCCTCGCGCCTCCGCTCATCCTGTCGAAGGACCAGGCCGACAGGGTCCTCGACCTGCTGGATGCCGCGCTCACCGAGGTGACTGCCGCGCAGCCGTGACCATCCGGCGCCACGTGGCGATGTGGATCGCGTACGCCGCGGTAACGCTCGTCATGATGGCGCCGCTGGTCAACTATGCGGCCCTCGGGTCTGCTTCCTATCCCGGGGACGCGCGTCTGATCATCTGGACGCTCGCGTGGGACAACCACGCTGTTCTCAACGCCCTGCCGCTGTTCGACGCAAACGTCTTTTATCCGGCGCAGCGCAGCCTGGCATACAACGACCATCTGTTCGGTCTGAGTCTCTTCACACTCCCGATTTACACAGCCACCGGCAACGCCGTCCTGGCCTACAACATCGTCTGGATCCTGTCGTTCATCTTGAGCGGCGTCGCAATGCACGCGCTGCTTCGGCGGTATACGGGACGGGAGCTGGCCGCATTCGCGGGATCGCTCGTTTACACGCTTTCGTTCTACAGGATGTTGCACGCGCACGGCCATCTGCCTCTCGTCTGGACCTGGCTGCTGCCGCTCTCGCTGCTGGCACTACATCGGTGGAACGACCGGCCGTCCGGGTCGCGCGCGCTGCTCTGGGGTGCTGCGGTCACGCTGCAGGCGCTGACCTCCTGGTATCTCGCTGTTCTCGTCGCTGTTGCGAACACTGCGCTGCTCATCGCCCTCGCGACGCAGTGGCGACAGGGATGGGGGAGGCGCGTTGCGCATGTCGCGGCCGCCGCGGCTTTGGTGATTCTCTGTGTGTGGCCGTTCGCCCGCGAGTATTTGGGTCTTGCCCCCGTGCTGCGGTCGGAAGCGGTCTCGAGCTCGGCGGACGCCGCCAGCTATCTCGTGCCACCGGAGAACACGTGGCCTGGCCGGATGTGGCTTGCACGAATTGGCGACGGCCCGCGGTGGATCTGGGGAGAGAGCACGGTCTTTCTCGGGTGGACCGCGCTTGCCCTCGGGATGTGCGGCGTTGTCATCGGGGTCCTTCAGCGTTCTCGACTCGCGAGCTTTTATCTGCTCCTTGCACTGGCTGCATTCAGCCTCTCGCTGGGGCCGGCAGCGATTCGCGCCGAGGCAGGCTGGCGTCCGTTCGACCTGCTCGCGCAACTGCCGATGGTCAATGCGTTCCGCGCACCCGCACGATTCGCGCTGCTCGTGCTTCTTGGTCTTTCCGTGCTGGTTGCGATCGCGGTGTCAGCGCTGCAGTCGCGATTTCCGATCGGGAGCCGGATGGCACTCGCCGTCCTGCTGCCGCTGATGCTCAGCGAGTGGTACGTCGTCGGATTTCCCGCCGGCAAGCCTGCGCCCTTCGAGACACCGCCGATCTATCGACGTCCTGAGCTTCGCACCGCGCGCGCGATCGTGTCCCTTCCGGACTATCGCGAGACCGCCGTATGGTGGGGCGGAGCCGATTACTTCTTCTATTCGATGGCCCACTGGCGGCCCATCGTGAACGGCTTCGGCCGCGGCGAGCCTCCCGAGCACTTCCGCGTCGTCAGTCATATGCGGGCATTCCCCGGTCCTAACAATGTGCGGACGATGAGGCGGCTGGGGGTGGAGTATCTGGTGCTGCACGCGGACCGCTACGGGCCGGGGGTGGACGAGGTCCTTCGCGTCGCGCAGACGATGCCGGAGTACACGCTGGTGACGCAGATCGGGCAGGACTACCTGTTCCGCATCAACCCGTAACCGCGACGCGGCTCGTTTCTTGTTATCGCCGGGTGCGATGACTTACGCGCGCCAATTCCTCGGAGAATCCGGCGAAGAAATGGCCTGTGGCGAGCTGGGCGCGCGGGGGTACGCAATTCTTGCCAGGCGGTACCGCACGCGGCATGGCGAAATCGACATCGTTGCGCGTGACGGCGACACGATCGTGTTCGTCGAGGTCAAGCTGAAAACGTCGGGGGAGTTCGGCAGCGCGGCGGAATCGGTGACGCCGTGGAAGCAGAAGCGCGTCGTCGCCATGGCGGTTGACTACCTGGCGCGCAACCGGCTGAGTGACCATCCCTGCCGCTTCGACGTGGTCGCCATCGACATCCTCGAGGGAGGGGCTCCGCGGATCACTGTGATTCCTTCGGCGTTCGATGTGGCCTGAGGACGAGTTGTCGTCTTCCGCCCGCCCCGACGATACGAAATCTTGACTTGTGTGCACAGTGTGCACAACAATAGAGTCATGAGCACCGCCTACGTCTCCGGACGAGTGCCCGCACGTTACGAGCGGTTGGTGGCCAAGCAGGCGCGCGCGGCCAGAACGTCAAAGAGCGATCTGGTCGCGCGGTACGTCATCGAAAAGAGCCTCGAAACAGAGTTCCCGGGCATCTCCTTCCGGGACTCCCTCTCAGGACGTGAAGCGTACCTGACCGGTCGTCGAATCGCCGTGTGGGAGGTCCTGGCTGTGTATCACGAGGCCAGGTCCATTGAACGCACCGCCGCCCATTTCGGCTGGCCGCGCATCCTCGTGAAGCGGGCTCTGGCTTACGCCAGGGCCTTCCCCGAGGAAATCAGCAGGTCGCGTGAAGGAGAAATCGATACAGCACCGGTTGCTGGCTGACGAGAGCACGTCTCATCGCTTCGTGTCAGCCTGCCGACAACTGGTCACGGAGTTTCCCCTCGTTCACCTTGCCAGATGGCAGGACGGGTCATGGCTGGGCCTGGATGATGCTGCGCTACTGATGTCGTGTGCCGACGCGGGGTTGACACTCGTCGCGTTTGACCGTGCGACGTTACCTTGGCATGCGGGGCAGGTGCTTCGCGGCGGTGAGAATCACGGCGGCCTCGTGCTCTTCCGCCGGGCCGTTCGCACCACCGACTACGGCCATCAAGCTCGGCTCCTGACTGACTTGTGGGCTGAGGGGCACGGTTGGGACTGGCTGAACCGAATCGTTTATCTGCCCAGAGCAGTGTGAGTGGACGTGATTTGCTCGCAGCTTTGATGTCGTACTCACGTACGTATTGCCAGTTGGCGAGCGGTCCTGGTTGGGCCTTGTCGGGGACGTATGGTACGATAACGACTTCAGGCAGGCGGGAATAACTCAGTGGTAGAGTGCGACCT
>JACDCA010000244.1 GCA_013694635.1 Acidobacteriota bacterium
CTCCAGCGAGCGGACGCGGTAGAGGACGTCCTCGAGCAGCTTGCGGTTGCCGGCATTCAGGTCCGCCAGCAGCCCCATGAAGATCACGATGAATCCGAGGATCATCAGCAGCGCCGCGGCGATCGCCGAGGGGATGTGGCGGCTGGCCTCGAACTGGAAGTAGAAGTAGATGAGTCGCAGGCCGAGCACGAATCCCGCGCCGAAGAGCGTCAGGCCGATGTAGGTGAAGACCTTCAGCGGCTCGTACATCGCGTAGATGCGGGCGATCGTTGCCGTCGACCGCTTGATGTACGAAAAGATGCTGCCGAACAGCCTCGACTCGCGCGTGCGCGGATTGGTGGCGACCTCGACATGGGTGATCGCCATCCGCTGCTTGCCCGCCTGGATGATCGACTCGAGGGTGTACGAGAACTCCGACACGATCGTCATCCGGAGCGCGGCGTCGCGGGTGTAGGCGCGGAAGCCGCTCGTGGTATCCGGGACGGTCGTGTCGGACACCTGCCGCACGACCCAGCTGCCCAGCCGTTGAAGTTGCCGCTTGCGCCATGACATGTGCGACAACTCGGCCATGTTGCGGTCGCCGACGACGATGTCGGCGTGTCCGCCGAGAAGCGGCGCGAGGAGCCTCGGGATTTCGCGTCCGGCGTACTGGTTGTCGGCGTCGGTATTGACGATGAAATCGGCGCCCGCCTTGAGCGCGGCGTCGATGCCCGCCATGAACGCGGCGGCGAGTCCCTTGTTGCGCCGGAAGCTCACGATGTGCTGGACGCCACAGGCCCGGGCGACGTCAGCGGTGCCGTCGTTCGAGCCATCGTCGATGACGAGCACCTCAACGACGTCGATGCCGGGGACGGACCGCGGCAGATCGGCGAGCGTACCGGGGAGCGTCGCCGCTTCGTTCAGACAGGGAATCTGGATGATGAGCTTCCGCACGGATGTGGCGGATTATTGCACGAGCTTCTCGATGACGCCGTCCCATGTAATGGTGCGCGCCCGGTCGAATCCAGCAGCTCCCATCCGTGCCGCTTTTGCCTTGTCCGAGGCGATGTCCCTGATGGCGTCAGCGTACGCCTCGGGCGTCGCTTCGGTGCTGCGGCCGTTGACGCCGTCGATGACGAACTCGTTGGGCCCGCCCGAGTCGACGCATGTGATCACGGGCTTTCGCGCCAGGAAGGCTTCGAGCGTGACGTATCCGAAGTCCTCGTCGAACGGCGGGTACGCGACGGCCAGCGCATCCGCGTAAAGATCCAGCAGTTCGTCGTCGTCCACGGCACCGAGAAACGCCACGCGGTCGGAGACGCCGGCTTCGCTGGCGACGCGCTCCACGTTCTGTCGCTGCGTGCCATCGCCGGCCACCACCAGCTGCAGCGTCTCGTCGACCTGCGCCATCGCCCGCACGATCAGATCGATGCGTTTGACGGACTCGATCCGGCCGACCGAGAGGATGTAGTCGCCGTACTCACCTGACCGGATCTGCTTCGCGAGCCGCGGCGGGTGATAGAGCGGCTCGGCTTTCAGTCCGTTGTACTTCTCGAGTCGCGAGGCGGTGTTCTGCGCGTTCGTATAGATCGATCGGCACTCGCCGAGCATTTCCGTATCGAGCTTGATCAGCGTCTCGCGCAGGCCGACATCCTGCTCGGTATGGGAAAAATCGCTGTAGACCGTTCCGCACAATTCGTAGGCGGCGCGGTACTGGTGAATCAGCCACGCGACCTTGTTCGGATGGCGGACGAAGTAGGTGGGAAATTTCGATGCGATGACGCGATCGATCGTCTGGCCGTTGCTCTCGCTCAAGTCCAGCAGCCGCCATGCGGCGGCGTGCGGCAGGATCTCGTCTTTCGGATACCACTTGTACGGGACGCTGACCAGCTCCGCCAGATAGCCGCGGTCGCGCAGTTCGCGGACCAGTTCGCGAACGTGGATTTCCGCACCGCCATGGACGAAAGGAACCTGCGCCTCGCAGACCAGGATCGTACGCACACTCATGAGTGTCTCAGTATAAGCCGCACGTTACGTTGCATGCCTGAAGTTGATGACGTCGCCGTCCTGGACGATGTACTCCTTGCCTTCGAGCCGCAGCTCGCCGTGCTCGCGGCAGGCGGCGATGGTCCGCCGCGACAGCAGGTGGTCGTAGCGGCAGACTTCGGCGCGGATGAATCCCCGCTGGATGTCGCTGTGGATTTCTCCCGCGGCCAGCTGCGCCGGGGTGTGGCGCGGGATGGACCACGCACGATTCTCGTCCTCGCCGACGGTGAAAAACGAGATGTATCCGAGCAGGTCGTAGGCCGCGCGGATGACGCGATCGAGTCCGGATTCTTTCAGGCCGAGATCCACCATGAAGGCGGCGCCATCCGCCGGTTCGAGCTGGGCGATCTCGAGCTCGATCTTCGCGCAGATCGGCACCGCACGGGTTGCCGCCCCGGCGACGAAACCCTCGAGTCCCGCGAGCTGTGCCGCCTGGTCCGCTTGCGGAAGATCCGCTTCGTCGAGATTCAGCACCAGCAGCAGCGGTTTCGCTGAGAGGAACTGGAAACCGCGCAGCCGCTTCGCATCGTCTGGCGGCAGCTGCATCGCCCGCAGCGGCTGCCCCTCCTCGAGAGCGGTGCGGCACCGCAGCAGGATCTCCTGCTCCTTTTTCAGCTCGGCGCTCTGGCCCTTCTTGAGATCCCGTTCGAGCCGCTCGAGGCGGCGCTCGACGACACCGAGGTCCGCGAGGATCAGTTCGTCCTCCATCGTGCGGACGTCACGTGCGGGATCGATCGTGCCTGAGGGATGCGGAACGGCGGGGTCGCGAAACATGCGGACCACGTGGAGCAGCGCGTCCGCGGTGCGGAAGGCAGCGACATCGAGGAGCGCCGCGGCGCCGGTTTTCATGCCGGAGACTCCGGCGATATCGGCGAATTCAACCGTGGCCGGCGCGTGTTTTCTGGGATTGAAGAGCGTGGTCAGCTGGTCGAGCCGGTCGTCCGGCACGCGAGACACGCCGACGTTGGCATCCTGTTTTCCGGATGCGCGCGGCGCCTCGCGGGCGCTCGTCATCAACTGGAAGAGGGCGCTTTTCCCTGACGACGGAAACCCGATGAGGCCGGCTCGGAGCATTCTGGTGTGGACCGGCGGAGGTGGCGCCACCCTGCAGGCGCCTCACACCTGAGCCAGATCTGCACATCGTAGCACGGCCCCACACCTCTGCCGGTGGCATTTGCCATGGCTTCGCCAAGGCGAAAATTTGACGTAACCCTCTCTCCACGTGTGTTTTAGGTTGACATCAGAGGTGCCTGTCTCTACTATCGCCGTGGATTTTTGTGGAGTAAGGTGGAGTAAAAGACGTGCTCCGGGGCAACCATACCGCCAAAATTGATGACAAGGGGCGGCTCAAGATTCCGAACGCCTTCTGTAGCCTCATCGAGGGGCAGCACGGGTCTGAGGTGTTCGTGACGAGCCTGACGGGGGAGTACGTCCGCGTGTACCCAATGCCGGTCTGGATTGCACTGGAAGAAAAACTCGCGCGGGTGCCCTCCACCCACCCCGCCCGGCTGCGGTACTTCGACCGCATCAATTACTACGGCCAGGTCGCGGAAATCGATTCGCAGGGGCGGGTGATCATCCACGCGAGGTTGCGCGATTCCGCCGGTATGGCGGGAGAAGTCGACGTGATCGGGCAGTACGACTACCTCGACGTCTGGAATCACGAGCGGTTCGTCGCCAGGCTCCAGCGCGAGCCCTACACCGAGGACGACGCTCGCGCGCTGTCGGAGTTCGGGATCTGACCGCCATGGACGCCGCGCGCCACGAACCGGTCATGGTGGAGGAGGTGCTCGCGCTGCTGATGCCGGCGAGAAGAGGCCTCTTCGTCGACTGCACTTCTGGGCTCGGAGGTCATACGGCCGCATTGCTGTCAGCTGGCGCCACCAGGGTCATCGGACTCGACCGCGACGGGGATGCGCTGGCCATCGCCCGCGAACGGCTCGCTCCGTTTGCCGACCGCATCGAGCTCGTGCACACCGATTACCGTGAGCTATCGAAGGTGCTCGACCAGCGCCACATCGACGCCGTGGACGGCATCCTCGCGGACCTCGGGGTCTCCTCTATGCAGCTCGAGGGTGAAGGCCGCGGGTTCAGCTTTCGTCGGGACGAGCCGCTCGACATGCGAATGGATCGCACGCAGGGGCCGACCGCCGCCGATCTCATTGCCGAAGCGGACGAGACCGACCTCGCCAATGCGATCTTCCAGTACGGCGAAGAGCGTCGTTCACGGCGCGTCGCGCGGGCAATCGTTCACGCGCGGCGGAACGCCCGCATTGAGACCACCGGCGTGCTCGCCGACATCGTCAGGCGTGCGGTGCCGACCCGCGGCTACCAGCGGATCGATCCCGCCACGCGGACGTTCCAGGCGTTGCGCATCTGGGTGAATCGCGAGCTCGACGGGCTGGATGTGTTCCTCGGCGAGGCCGCGCGGCGGCTGCTGGCCGGAGCGAGGTTCGCCGTCATCACCTTCCACTCGCTCGAGGACCGGATCGTCAAGCACACGTTTCGCGCGCTCGCCGCCGCCGGCGATGCCTGGCGTGTGCTGACTCGGAAACCCGTCGTGCCCGGCGACGAGGAGATTGCGCGCAACCCACGCGCGCGGAGCGCCAAACTGCGCGCGATCGAAAGGCTGGCATGAGCACCGACTTCGAGTACGCGATCAAGAAGGACGTCCGCAACAACAAGATCATCCGCGAGGTGGACGAAGCGAGGCAGCGGCAGTTCTGGCGTTCGCTCGGCACGGGCGGCGTGCTCGTCGTGGTTGTGCTCTTCTCGGTCTGGCAGAAGGTGGAGCTGCTGCAGCACGGGTACCGGATCCAGAAGCTCCAGCAGGAGCAGGCGGCGGAGGTCGAGATCAACAGGCGGCTGCGGCTGGAAGTCGAAACCCTGCGCGCGCCGGAGCGGATCGAAAACATGGCGAAAGAGCTGAACCTGGTCGCCCCGCCGCGCGACCGGGCCATCGTCATCGAGCGGGTGACCCCGTCGGCGCCCCCCGATAAGTCCGTCGTGGCGGCGCGCTGACCAGGCGACAGGAGCACGCGTGACGCCCGAACGATTCACCGGCAGACTCAAGCTTCCGTGGATGTCCGCGCAGCGGGTAACTCCGCGCGAGGCTGCGCCGGTGCGCTTCGAATGGCGCCGGACGATGCGTGCGCGCATGCTGGTGTGCGCCGCCGTGTTTGCCCTGTGGACCGCCGGGATCGAAGCCCGCCTCATCTACCTGCAGGTCGTCCAGTACGCAGACATGACGGCGCGCGCGAATGGGCAGCAGATCCGGACGGTGAAGCTTCCCGCGAAACGCGGAGACATCATCGACCGGAACGGCCGGTTGCTCGCCCTCAGCGTCGACGCCGAGACGATCGCCGCCGATCCGTCGCTGGTTGTGAATCCCGCGAAGACCGCTCAGCAGCTCTGCGACGCGCTGGAGGGCTGCGACGCGGCGAAGCTGCGCGAGATCACGGCTCGGCTCGCGGAGAAGAAGAGCCGATTCGAATTCCTGGAGCGGCACGTTTCGCCGGCGGTCGCCGAACGCGTCAAGGACCTGAAGCTCCCCGGGATCGTCCTCTACAAGGAAAGCCGGCGCTACTACCCGAACCGGACGTTGCTGGCGCACGCGCTCGGCTTCGTCGGCATCGACAACGTCGGTCTCGCTGGCGTCGAGTCTTCGTATGACTCCAGGATCCGAGGTCGCGATGGACGCCTCATCCTGCAGATCGATTCCCGGCTGAAGGCGCGCGCCGCCCGCGAAGAGCGCGCGGCCACCGCCGGCGACACGCTCGAACTGACGATCGATCAGTACCTCCAGCACATCGTCGAGCGGGAGCTGCGCGCCGGCGTCCAGGAACACAACGCTGCCGCGGGCGCGGCCGTGATCATGGATCCGCGGACCGGCGAGATCCTCGCCCTGGCCAACTACCCGACGTTCAATCCCAATGCGTTCAAGGGCGTGACAGACAGCGCGCGCCGGAACCGCGTGATCCAGGACGCCTACGAGCCCGGATCCACATTCAAGCTCGTCACGGCATCGGCGGCACTCGAGGAGCGCGTCCTGCAGACCAGCGACCTGATCGACTGCGCGCCGGGGTTCATCACCTTCCCCGGCCGAAAGCCGATCCGCGACGTTCACCCGTACGGCGTGCTGTCGTTCGAAGACGTGATCGTGAAATCGAGCAACGTCGGCGCGATCAAGGCGGGCCTGAGGATCGGGCCGGAACGGCTCGGGCGTTACATCAGCCGATTCGGTTTCGGGCAGACCCTCTCGCCGGATTTCCGCGGTGAGAGTCCTGGCATCGTCTGGAACCACGAACGCCTGGATCCCAGCGGCCTGGCGTCGGTGTCGATGGGGTACCAGATCAGTGTCACGCCGCTGCAGATGGCGTCGGCGGTGAGCTCGGTCGCAAATGGCGGGACGCTGTTCGAGCCGCGCATCGTGCGTGCCTTCATCCGGAATGGACGGCGGGATCCGATCCCTCCGAAGGCGCTCCACCGGACGGTTACGACCGAGACAGCCGCGACGCTGACCTCGATCATGGAAGCCGTGGTCGACCGGGGTACCGCGAAAGCAGCGCAGATCGAGGGTTTCAAAGTCGCGGGCAAGACCGGCACCGCCGCGAAGCTGGTCAACGGTCATTACTCGGATAGTGATTACAACACCTCGTTTGTCGGGTTCGTCCCCTCGCGGAAACCGGCGCTGACGATCATTGTCGTCATCGACTCGCCCCACGGCCCCGTCACGGCCTACGGCGGAACCGTGGCCGCACCGATCTTTCAGCGCATCGCCGAAGCGTCGTTGCGGCATCTCGGCATCGCGCCGACGATCAACGCCCCCTCTCCGCTTCTGGTGAAGCACGGCGGTGTCGATCTGGATTCGGAACAGCCGCGACCCATTCGCACGCCGATCGACCGGCAGCTGGCGCCGGAGCCCGCGCGCGCCGGCATGATGCCGGACCTGCGTGGAGTGAGCGCGCGGACCGCCGTTACCTCGCTGAACCGCCTTGGCGTCACCTTCAAAGTGTCTGGCGACGGCTTCGTTGTCGAACAGTCGCCGGAACCCGGTACGGTACTCACGGCCGGAGATTCCGCGCGACTGAGGCTCGCCCGTCGCATGCCAGTCCTCCTGACGGGAGGCCCTCAGCAGTGAACCTCCCCGACCTCGTCCGCGCGGTGGCGGCACACGTGCCATTCGGCGCGCTGCTGTCTGAGGCGGAGAGCCTGCCGGCCGTGCCGGTGGGCGATGTCACGTACGACTCGCGGCACGTCAGTCCGGGCGTCGTGTTCGTGGCGTTGAAGGGAGTGAATGCAGATGGAGCGTCGTATGCCGCAGATGCGATGGCGCGCGGCGCCGCTGCGGTCTTCGCGGAATCGCCGCGACCGGCAGGCGCATCCGTTCCGTGGCTTCAGGTGCCCGACGCGCGCCTGGCACTGGCGGCGCTTGCGGCGGAGTTTCACGGGCGCCCAAGCGAACAGCTGACCCTGGTGGGGATCACCGGCACGAACGGGAAGACCACGACGTCATACCTTCTCGCGTCCATTTTCGAGGCGGCTGGAATCACGTGCGGGCGCATCGGGACGGTCGGTCATCGCATCGGCAACCGCGAGTATCCGGCGGCGCGGACCACACCGGAAGCGCCCGAGCTGCAGCGCATGTTGCGCGACATGGTCGAACAGGGATGTGGTGCGTGCGTGATGGAGGTGTCGTCCCATGCGCTCGCGCTGCGTCGTGCGGATCACCTGCGGTTCGCTGCGGGCATCTTCACGAACCTGACACGCGATCATCTCGACTTCCATGACGACATGGAGGAGTACTTCGTCGCGAAGCGCCGGCTGTTCGAACTGCTGCCCGAAGACGCGGTTGCGATCACCAACGCGGACGACCCGCGCGGCGCCGATTTCGCCGCCGCCGCGCGCCGCCCCGTCACCTACGCGATCGACACCCCCGCCGACGTCAGGCCGGGTCCGCTGAGTCTGTCACTGGACGGGTTGTCATTCGAGGCGCGGACACCCCGCGGGACGCTGCACCTGAAGTCTCCTCTCGTCGGTCGTCCGAATGCCTACAACATCCTGGCCGCGGCGGCGACCGCGACGGCGCTGGACCTGCCGTTTAGCGCCATCGAAACGGGCGTGAGCCGTCTCACCAACGTGCCGGGGCGTTTTCAAGTCGTGTCGCAAGCTTCCGACGAAGTGCGAGTGGTTGTGGACTACGCGCACACCGACGACGCGCTGAAGAACCTTCTGGAGACCGCCCGTCCGCTGGCGCCCGGCCGCGTCATCACGGTGTTCGGCTGTGGAGGGGATCGCGACAAGACAAAACGGCCTTTGATGGGGGCGGTCGCGGCGCGCCTCAGCGACGTGATCGTCGTGACCTCCGACAATCCGCGTTCGGAGAATCCCGAACAGATCATCGAAGACATCAAGCGCGGGATCGTTCTTCCCGCGGACCGGGTCGGTACGGGCGGACAGCGCCCGGAGGCACCGCTGTGCCTGTCGATTCCGGACCGCAAGCAGGCGATCGAACGCGCCGTGAGGGACGCCCGCCCTGGCGATCTCGTGCTCGTCGCCGGCAAGGGTCACGAGAAATACCAGGTGATCGGCGAACGGACCCTGCCGTTCGACGACGTGGATGTTGCCCGCACTGCGCTCGCGCAGCGCCGAGCCTCGCGGGTTTCGTAGCCAACGTGCCGCCGGTGTCGCTCACCGCAGGGGTTTTCGCGGCCGCCGCCGGTGGACGGTTGGCGTCCGGGAACGCGGCGACGGCGATCGGCCCTGTGTCGATCGACACGCGGACGCTGGCGGCCGGCGACTTCTTCGTCGCGCTGCGCGGCGAGCGGTTCGACGGCGAGGCGTTCGTCGAGGAAGCACTGCGAAAGGGAGCCGCGGGTGTGCTCGTGCGGGACGCTGCGCTGGCGGGGGCAGCGACAGGGGCGGTGGTGGTGGAGGCGGCCGACACCACCAGGGCGCTGCAAGATGCCGGGCGATTCGTTCGGAGAGAGTCGCGGGCGCGCGTCGTGGCAATTACGGGCAGCGCAGGAAAGACCACGACGAAGGAAATCTCGGCGGATCTGCTGTCGGCGAAGTACCAGGTCTTTCGGAATAAGGGGAATCTGAATAACCACATCGGGCTTCCGCTATCGCTGCTGGAACTGCGGAGCGGCCCCGACATCGCGGTGGTCGAACTCGGTATGAACCATCCTGGCGAAATCCGGACGCTCGTCGGCATCGCGGAACCAGAGGTCCGCGTCTGGACGAACGTGGGTGACGCGCACATCGGGTTCTTCGCGTCTGCCGATGCCATCGCCGATGCCAAGGCGGAGCTGCTCGACGACGCGCGTCCAGGCGATGTGCTCGTGGCCAACGCCGACGACGCGCGGCTCATCGCCCGTGCCGCCTCGTTCCCCGGTCGCACAGTCACGTTCGGCATCGAATCGGACGCGGACGTCCGCGCCGTGGATGTGGAGTCTCGCGGTCTCGACGGCACGCGGGCCACCGTGCGCACCCCAACCGGCGAGTTTCCGCTCCGGTCGCCTCTGCTCGGCTTGGGAAATCTTTCGAACGCGCTGGCAGCCACGGCCGTGGCGGTGACGTTCGACGTCCCGCTTTCCGCCATCGCGGAAACGATCGCTGCGCTGAAACCCGCGCACCATCGCGGGGAGCTGCTGCGCCTTCCGGGAGGGCTGACGCTCGTCGACGACTCGTACAACTCCAGCCCGGCGGCGCTGAGCCAGTCACTCGACACGATGGCGGCCGCCACCGGCAGCGCGAGGAAGCTCGCCATCCTCGGCGAAATGCTGGAGCTCGGTGCGCACGCGACGCGCCTGCACGAGGAGTCGGGCGCTCGTGCAGCGGGAGCAGGTCTCGATCTTCTGATTACTGTTGGAAATGACGCCGCGCGTGCGATGGCCGACGCGGCGATTCGTGCCGGGATGCGTGCAGCTGCAGTGTTCCATGTGCCGGATGCCGGGCAGGCGGCCGACCTGGCCATGCAGCGCACGCGTCCCG
The DNA here is from genome assembly GCA_013694635.1 of Acidobacteriota bacterium. Lineage (GTDB taxonomy): Bacteria > Acidobacteriota > Vicinamibacteria > Vicinamibacterales > 2-12-FULL-66-21 > JACDCA01. The sequence goes on from JACDCA010000244.1 coordinate 10,021, forward strand.
GCGACCTCGTTCTTGTCAAGGGGTCGCGGGGTATCGGGCTCGACGCGGTGGTACGGCGGCTCAAGGCGGAGTACGCCTGATGCTGTACTACCTCCATCACTTCAGCGGCTACGTCCCGATCCTCAACGTCACGCGCTACATCACGTTCCGGACAGCGGCCGCGAGCATCACCGCGCTGGCGATCGGCCTCTTTCTCGGGCCGTTCATGATCCGCAAGCTGCGCGAGTTTCAGGTCGGGCAGGTGATCCGCCAGGAAGGCCCGGCGACGCATCGCACCAAGGCCGGCACGCCGACGATGGGCGGCGTGCTCATTCTCACTTCGGCCATCGTTCCGACGCTGCTGTGGGCGAACTTGGAGAACGCGTACATCTGGGTGGCGGTTTTAGCGACGCTGGCGTTCGGTGCGGTGGGGTTCGCCGACGACTACCTGAAGATCGTCAGGCGATCGCACCACGGCCTCCGACCCCGTTACAAGCTGGCGTGGCAGTTCCTCATCGCGCTCGGCGTCGGACTCGCATTGCTGGTGCTGTCGACGACCGAACCGCCCCTCTACAACACCCGGCTCGTCTTTCCATTCTTCAAGCGCTTCATCCCCGACCTCGGCTGGGTGTACGTCGGGTTCGCGATGCTCGTGCTGGTTTTCACGAGCAACGCCGTCAATCTGACCGATGGCCTCGATGGCCTCGCGATCAGTGTTTTCGCGGTCGCGGCCGGCGCTTACACGGCGCTCTCGTACATCAGCGGTCACCGCGACTTTGCCGACTACCTGCAAATTGCTCGGTTCTCGCCTCTGAGTGGAGAATTGTCGATTTTCTGCGGTGCCCTCGCCGGCGCCAGCCTTGGCTTCCTCTGGTGGAATTCCTATCCGGCGGAAATCTTCATGGGCGACGTGGGATCCCTGGGCCTCGGCGGTGCCATCGGTACCGTCGCACTGCTGATCAAGCAGGAGTTCCTCCTCGCAATCGTTGGCGGCGTCTTCGTTCTCGAGGCGATGTCGGTCATCGTTCAGGTCGGTTCGTTCAAGCTCACCGGCAAGCGCGTTTTCCGGATGGCGCCACTCCATCACCACTTCGAGCTGATCGGCTGGAGCGAACCGAAGGTGATTACCCGCTTCGTGATCGCCGCGATCGTGTTCGCCCTCTTCAGTCTCACGACACTCAAGCTCAGATGACCGCTCACGTCTTCTCCGTTCGCGGCAAACGCGTCACCGTCGTCGGTGCGGCCCGCAGCGGTATCGCGGCGGCACACCTCCTCGTTGGCCGCGGCGCCACGGTGACCCTGACCGACACGCGCGAAGAGATCGCCGACGCGGATGGATTGCGCTCTGCGGGCGTGCGGCTCGAGCTCGGCCGGCATGACGCCACGACGTTCAGTGCCTCGGACTTGATCGTGCTGAGCCCCGGCGTCCCCGCGACGATGGCCGAGGTCGCGGCGGCGCGCGCCGCAGGCGTGCCCGTCATCGGCGAGATGGAACTGGCCGCCCGGTGGCTGCGCGGCCGGATCGTCGCGATCACAGGCACCAAGGGGAAGTCGACGACGACGACGTTGACGGGGCGGATGCTCGCGGCGGGCGGACACAAGGTCCTCGTCGGCGGCAACATCGGCAACGCGCTGAGTGCGCAGGTCGAGGACTCGACCGATCAGACGATCCACGTCGTGGAAGCGAGCAGCTTTCAGCTCGAAACCATCGAGCGCTTCCGGCCGTGGATCGCGGTCCTGCTGAACTTTTCACCCGATCACCTCGACCGTCACGCGGACGAGCATGAGTACGCGGCGGCGAAGTCGCGCATTTTCGTCAACCAGACGGCCGACGACTGGGCTGTTCTCAATGCAGATGACGTGTCGGTCGCGCGGATGGCGGCGGACGCGGTGTCTCGAAGGCTGCTGTTCTCCATGACCGATTCACTGGCGTCCGGCGTACTGGTTCAGGGGGATTCGATCGTGCGGCGCACCGCAGAGGGGGACACGCCGCTCGTGCCCCTTGCATCGGTGCGGCTCCTCGGCCGCCACCTGATCGCTGACGTGCTCGCGGCGTCGGCCGTCGCCTCGCTCGCGGGCGTGGATGCGGCCGCGATGACCGAAGCCGTCGAACAGTTCACGGGCCTCGAGCATGCGCTCGAACCGGTGGCGGAGTTCGGCGGCGTCATGTTCGTGAACGATTCGAAGGCCACCAACATCGAGGCCGCGCGCCGTGCCATCGAGAGCTTCGACTCAGTCGTGGTCATCCTCGGGGGCCGGTTCAAGGGCGGGGACTTCGCCGATCTGCGCCAGTCGCTCGTCGACCGGCGCGCGAGCGTGGTGGCGATCGGCGAGTCGCAGGACCTGGTGGTGAACGCGCTCGCGGGCGCGGTGCCGATCCACCGGGCATCGGATCTGGGCGCGGCGGTTCGAACGGCATTCGCGTCCGCGGCGCCCGGCGCCGCGGTGGTGCTCGCGCCGGCGTGCGCGAGCTTCGACATGTTCAGCGATTACGCCGAGCGCGGCCGCGTGTTCAAACAGGAAGTGCGGCGGTTAGAGGAGGAGTGGAAGAACGCACGTGAGCAGTGAGCAGTCATCAGTCCGGCTGGTGCGGTGAAGAACCGTCCGCTGGGAACGCAGGCTGCCCCGGCCTGCGAGGGTGGTGTCTTTGCCCCCGTCCGGCTGATGACTGCTGACTGCTGACACGTGCGACCCGCCTACGCGCTACGCGCTACGGCGGGCAAGCGTGCCCGTGATGTGCAGTTGCATGCACGCTCGGGCACTTAAGCACTTAAGCACTGAGCACGAAGCACTTAGCACTTTAGCACTGAGCACTTTGTCGGCCCAAGCGGCGGGTGTCTTTAGGCGCGCACAGCGCGCCGCGCCGGAAACGGAGCGGGGCAAGGGGCCCCCGCGAGCGACGGCGACGGGGGGTCCCGGCGGGGCGAAGCCCCCCGGAATATGAGGCGGCGGAGTATGGCGCGAAAACTCAAATCCGACAAATTGCTCTTCACCGCCACGCTGCTGCTGGTGTGCACGAGCGTTGTCATGGTGTACAGCGCATCGGCCGTGATGGCGGCGCAGGATTGGAACAATCCGTATCTCTTCCTGTTCAAGCAGGCGACCTGGGCGCTCCTCGGTCTGCTGATCGTGCAGCTGATCATGCGGATCGATTATCACAACTACCGGCAGCCGGTCGTGATCTACACGGCGCTGGCGATCGTGTGCATCGCCCTGATCGCCGTGTTGTTCGGACGACCCGTCAAGGGAGCGAACCGCTGGCTCCACATCTTGGGTCTCGGCGTCCAGCCATCGGAGCTGGCCAAGCTGTGCGTCGTCGTCTTCGTCGCCGCGCTCCTCGAGCGGCGGATGGAGCGCATCGACGAACCGGCGCACGCGCTGGTGCCGATCGGCGGCGTACTCGGCGTGATCGTCGGATTGATCCTCGTCCAGCCGGATCTCGGCACGGCGGTATCGATCGTGACGATCGTCGCCGTCATGATTTTTGCCGCGGGCATCAACTACCGGTACGTCACCGGCCTCGCGCTGGTGGCGCTGCCGACGCTCGGCGTTCTCATCTGGACATCCGAGTACCGCTGGAAGCGCGTGGCTGCGTTCATGGACCCATGGAAGGACCCGCTCGGCGACGGGTTCCAGATGATCCAGTCGATGATCGCCGTCAGCACCGGGGGGATTTTCGGCCGCGGCCTGATGGCCGGCGTGCAGAAACTCTTCTACCTGCCTGAGCCTCACAACGATTTCATTTACGCGGTGATCTCCGAAGAGCTCGGCCTCGTCGGAGCGACCGTCCTGCTGGCCTGCTTCTGCGTGATCACATGGCGCGGACTGCGCACCGCCATGCGCGCGCCGGACCGGTTCGGCGCCTTCCTCGCGCTCGGCTTGACGACGATGGTCGCGTTCCAGGCGTTTTTCAACGTCAGCGTTGTGCTCGGTTTGCTGCCGACGAAAGGGATTCCGCTCCCGTTCGTGAGCTACGGCGGTTCGTCGCTGCTGATCAATCTCGTGGGGATGGGGATCCTGCTGAACGTGTCGCAGCACGCGTCAGCCTCCCGTGTCGTCACCGTGGCGCTTCAACCGGCGGATGCATGAAACCCTTGCGCCTGGTGATCGCCGGAGGCGGCACCGGCGGACATCTCTACCCGGGCATCGCGGTAGCCCGGGAAATGTTGCGGCGTCACCCGGACGCCACGATCACGTTTGCCGGGACGGCGCGCGGCCTGGAGTCGCGCGTGGTCGCGAAGGAAGGATTCGTGCTCGACGTGCTACGCAGCTCGGGGCTCAAGGGGATGTCGCCAGCGGCCGTCGCGCGTGCGCTTGCGCTGCTGCCGCTGAGCGGCGCCGATGCATGGCGGATCCTTTCCCGGCGCTCGCCGGATCTGGTGATCGGCGTCGGCGGTTACAGCTCCGGTCCCGTCGTCGCGCTGGCGGCCCTGCGCGGGATTCCGACGCTGCTGCTGGAACAAAACGCGGTGCCCGGATTCACCAACCGGGCCCTGTCACACCTGGTCAGCGCGGCGGCGGTCACGTTCGATTCGACGGTTGGTTACTTCGGAAGGAGGGGATTTGTTGCAGGCAACCCGGTCCGTCCTGAATTTTTCAACGATGCCGGGTACGGCGGGCCCGCGGCCCCGCCGCGGGTTCTGATCTTTGGCGGCTCCCAGGGCTCGCACGCGATCAACCTGGCCATGGTGGCGGCAGCGCCGCACCTGGCGGCGCTCGATGGAGGGGTGGCAATCACGCATCAGACGGGAGAACACGATCTGGAACTGGTCCGCGATGGCTACCGGCGGGCGGGCATCGGCGCACGGGTTGAACCGTTCCTCTTTGCCATGGACCGCGAAATGAAGGCCGCGGACCTCATCCTCTGCCGCGCCGGCGCAACGACGCTTGCGGAACTGGCGGCAGCCGGTCGCGCAGCGCTGCTGGTGCCGCTGCCGACGGCGGCGGACGACCATCAGCGAAAGAACGCGGCAGTGATGCGCGACGCCGGGGCCGCGGACGTGATCGATCAGAACGATCTCACAGGACCGGTGATCGCAGAGCGAATCGCGGCATTGCTCGCGGAGCCGGCCCGGCTCCAGCGCATGGCGGCGCTGGCGCGCACACTCGCGAGGCCGGCGGCCGCAGAGGCGATCGTGGATCGCGCGCTCGCGCTGGCGGCTCGGTGAGCCGGTGTTAGGCCGCACGCGACGAATCCATTTTGTCGGCATTGGCGGTATCGGAATGAGCGGGATCGCCGAGCTGCTCGTGAATCTCGGGTACGACGTGAGCGGGTCGGACGCGAAACGCTCGGAGGTCACCGCCCGGCTGCAGCAGCTGGGGGTCAGGATCTCCGGGGCACACGAGGCGCGCAACGTCGGCACCGTGGACGTCGTGGTGACGTCGTCGGCGATCGCGGACGACAACCCGGAGGTCGTCGAAGCGCGCGCGCGGAGGATCCCGGTGATCCCCCGCGCCGAGATGCTGGCGGAGCTGATGCGTCTGCGCTATGGCATCGCGGTCGCCGGAGCGCATGGCAAGACGACGACGACCTCGATGATTGCACTCGTGCTGGACCGGGCCGGACTCGACCCGACGGCGGTGATTGGAGGAAGGCTGAGCGCATTCGGCAGCAACGCACGGCTCGGAACCGGCGACTACATGGTCGCCGAGGCGGATGAAAGCGACAGGTCTTTCCTGAAGCTGTCGCCGTCGATCGCCGTTATCACGAATATCGATCGCGAGCACATGGATACCTACGGAACCTGGGAGAACCTGCAGCAGGCGTTCGCGGACTTCGCCAACAAGGTGCCGTTCTACGGCGCGGTCGTGGCCTGCGGCGACGATCCGGCGATTCGTGCGTTGATGCCGCGCCTGACGCGCCGCGTCATCGCCTACGGGTTGGATGAGGGAGAGATCGTCGGCGAGCGCATGGAGCTGCAGGCGTTCCGGTCGGTGTGCACAGTCACGCGTCGCCGCGCGGATGGCCGACGGCAGGAGGTCGGGGAGCTTCGTCTCGACGTCCCTGGCCGCCATAACGTGCTCAATGCGCTCGGCGCCGTCACCGTCGCGCTCGAGCTCGGCATCTCTTTCGCTCGCGTGGCAAAGGCGCTCGCCGAGTTCCAGGGGGCCGAGCGCCGCTTCCAGCGGCTGGGGGAGGCGCACGGCGTCATGGTGGTGGATGACTACGGCCATCATCCGACCGAGATCGCGGCGGTGCTGGCCGCGGCCGGCGCCGGCATCGACCGCCGCATCATTGCTGTCTTCCAGCCGCACCGTTATTCGCGGACCTCACAATTGATGGATGAATTCGGCGGCGCCTTCGGAGGCGCGGACGAGATCGTCCTCACCGACATCTACGCCGCGGGGGAAAGCCCGATCCCCGGCGTGACCGTCGAGGCGCTCGCCGACGCGGTACGCCGTCGCGCGAAAGGGCGTGTGCACGTCGTGAAAGCGCTCGAAGACATCCCGCGCGAGGTCGCGAAGCTCACCAGGTCCGGAGACCTGATCCTCACGCTCGGCGCAGGGTCCATCGGCGCCGTCGGCGGTCGCATTCTCGCGGAAATCGACGCGCAGGGAGCGCGCCAGCCATGACCGTGAAGACCGCCGTCGAGCGCAATTTCCGGCGCGCGAAGGTGAAGCCGCTCAAGAAGCGTCCGGGGCGCCGGTGGGCCGCCCTCCGTGCAGTGCGTCCGCTGGTAGCCGCGGCGCTCGCCCTTTTCGCGGGTTACCTCGCCTTCGACCTGATCGTCTCTGCCGAGACGCTGCAGATCCGCAAGATCACGGTGAAAGGCAACTCCCGGTTGTCGGTCGGCGACGTGCACGCCCTCGTCGACGGCCTCCGCGGCACCAGCATTCTCACCGCCGATCTTCCGCGCTACCGGCAGCAGTTGATGGAGTCTCCGTGGGTCGCTGATGCGGCGATGCGGCGCATCCTGCCGGCCAGCATCGAGATTTTCATTTCCGAGCGTACGCCCATCGGGTTGTGCCGGCTCGGCGGCGACCTCTACCTGCTCGACCGGACGGGCACGATCATCGACGAGTTGGGTCCCAGGTACGCAAGCTTCGACCTTCCCTTGATCGACGGCGTCGTGCGACGGCCCGAATCCGGGAACACGACGATCGACGAGCGGCGCACCGCGCTTGCGGCGAGCGTGCTCGACGCGGTCGCGCCGCACAAGGCGCTGGCCGCGCGCGTGTCGCAGATCGATGTGAGCGACCTCCATGATGCGGTCGTGCTTCTCGACGACGACCCCGCGTTCCTGCATCTCGGGACCGGCCGTTTCGTCGAGCGCCTCAAGACCTACCTGGAGATCGAACCCGCCCTGCGGGATCGGGTCGCCGACATGGATTACGTGGATCTCAGGTTCGGTGGGCGCGTGTACGTCCGGGCGGCCGGCGGCAAGACGCTGCAGGAGGTCGCGGCAGGGACGTCCGGTCAGCGCCAGCCGCAGTCATTGGGAACGCCCCGCTGACGCGGGGCTGGAGGGGAGCCGTGGCACGCAAGGAGCGTTACCTGGTGGGGTTGGACGTCGGCACGTCCAAGGTCACCGCGATTGTCGGGGAAACGACCGACGACGGCGGCCTCGACATCATCGGCATCGGTCTCGCCGACTCCAAGGGGATCCGGCGCGGGGTCGTCGTCAACCTCGAGGCATCCGTCGAGGCGATCAAGAAGGCGATTGAGGAGGCCGAGCTGACGGCGGGTGTGGATATCGACTCCGTGCACGTGGCGCTCTCGGGCGCGCATGTGAAGGCGTTCAACAGCCGCGGAGTCGTGGCCGTGGCGGGCAAGAACCGCGAGATCACCCGTGAAGACGTCCGCCGCGCCATCGATGCCGCCAAGGCGGTGGCGCTGCCGAGCGGCCGGGAAATCCTGCACGTGCTCCCGCAGGATTTCGTCGTCGACGAACAGGACGGGATCGGCGCCCCCGTCGGCATGACCGGCTCCCGGCTCGAAGTCAACGTGCACATCGTCACCGGCAGTCAGTCGTCGACCCAGAACATCATCGCGGCGGTGAATCGCGCCGGGGTCTCCGTGCTCGAGACCGTCCTCGAGCAGCTCGCTGCGAGCGAAGGCGTCCTCACGGCGGACGAGAAAGAGCTGGGTGTCGCGCTCGTCGACATCGGCGGCGGGACGACGGATTTCGCGATCTTCGAGCGCGGGAGTCTCTGGCACACGGGGGTCGTGGCGATCGGTGGCGATCACTTCACCAACGACATCGCGGTCGGATTGCGGACCCCGATACCGGACGCGGAAAAAATCAAGCGCCGCTGCGGGTGCGCCCTGTCCTCGATGGTCGACGAAGACGAAACGATGGAGGTCGCGAGTGTCGGCGGGCGGCGCTCACGGCTGATGTCGCGCCGCATCCTGTCCGAGATCCTGCAGCCCAGGGCAGAGGAAGTCTTTCACCTGCTGTG
>JACDCA010000246.1 GCA_013694635.1 Acidobacteriota bacterium
CCCGAGAGCGGACGCAGGACTGCCAACCGTGATCTGTTGGCGGATATTCGCGAGCTATGCGGGATTTTGGGTGATGAGGTTGATCAGGCGGCGTGGTGAGCCGGCATTTCAGTGACCTCGATTCCGTTTTGGAATTTGACGCCTTGAACGACCTTTGGCAACTGGTTCTCGCCGTTCAATCGCCGCCATGTTTTTGCGGCGGCGTTGACAAGTTTGAACATCATGAGTTTGGCGGTCTTCGCCGATAGCGCGCCCTTGGTCCGCACGGTCCGATGACGCACTGTCGCGAATACGCTTTCGATCGGGTTCGACGTGCGCAGATGATCCCAGTGCTCGGCAGGGAAGTCGAAGAAGGCGAGCAGAGATTCCCGGTCCTTCGGCAGGCAGGTCACCGCCTTGTCGTACTTGGCGCCATATTTGTCGGCGAACACGTCGATCGCGACCTCGGCCGCCGCGCGGGTCGGCGCGCCGTAAATCTCACGAAGGTCTGCCTTCATGTTGAGCTGGACCGAGAGGGCGACCTTGTTGAGCACGTTGGCGGTCTTGTGAACCCAACACCGCTGGTGCCTGGTGCCTGGGAAGACCTCCTCGATCGCCTTCCAGAAGCCGAGTGCACCGTCGCCGATCGCGAGGTCCGGCGCGATCTCGAGCCCACGCCGCTTGATGTCAATGAGAAGTTCACGCCAGCTCTGCGCGCTTTCCCGAACGCCAACCTGGAAGCCGACGAGCTCCTTCTTGCCCTCCGGCGTCGCACCGATCAGCACCAGCATGCATTCGGCGTTGTCTTCCATCCGGGCCTGCAGGTAGACCCCGTCCGCCCACACGTACACGTATCGCCGCGCCGAGAGGTCGCGCTTCTGCCAGGCGTCGTAATCCGCCTGCCACTGCGCCGTCAGCCGCGAGATCACGGCCGGCGACAGGTTCGGCGCGTCCTTGCCCAGGAGGGCGGCGAGCGCCTCCTGGAAATCGCCAGTCGATACCCCACGCAGGTAGAGAACCGGCAACAGCGCGTCGAGGCTCTTCGTCCGCCGCGCCCATTTCGGCAGGATCGCCGAGGAAAAGCGGATCCGCTCGCCGGCAATCGCGGCACCACGATCCCGGATCTTCACCGAGCTGACCTCAACCGGCCCAATCCCCGTCTGGATCGTGCGCTCGGGACCATGACCGTGCCGGACGACGCGGCCACGGCCGTCAGGCAGCTTGAGATTCTTCATGGCGGCGAGGAACGCCGCCGCCTCCATCTCGACTGCCTGCGTGAGAAGCTGTCGGGCACCCGACCGTAAGACGACGGTCAGGGGATCATCGATCACGTCGGGCTGACGAAACCGGACAACACTGCTATTCTCTTCCATGGCGTATCGCTCTCCTTGAGAGGTTCTGGCAGGCTCGACCACCCGCCTCGATACGCCGCCTATCTCATACCGTCATCACCCAGTTTCCCGCTTAGCTCCGCGATATGGTCCGCGGTGGCGGGCCGCTGCGCGTCTTCGAGAAGTCGGCCACCAAGAGCCTTACGCAATGGGACCGCATCGTTACACGGGTGCTGACGGTCAGCGGCAAGACCCAAATCAGCGGTGCCGTTTTGAAATTCGATCACCACGCCAGCGAAGAGGTGCTCGCCTCCATCCATCGGGTGGCGAAGAACACGCGGAAGGAAGCTGCGAAGCTGGGGAGGTCGCTCGGGCGCGCAGCGGACGATGCCACGCTCGAAGCGGCGGTCTCGACGGCCGCCGTGCTGGCCAGCGCGTGTTTCATGTTCAGCAATGTCTGGCTGCGGGATTTGCTTTCCAAGGTCCTCGATCCGGTCCTTCCGCAAATTTCCAATAGCGACGGGGAGCCGCTGGAATTCCTGAGCGTTCATTATCCGCTCGCACCCTCCGCTAATCCGAAGGCTATCCGCGCGGCGCTCGCGTCCGTGCCGGATTTCCGTAAGGAGAACGACGGGTTCTGGAACTGGGTGGAGAGCAAGCCAGCGAAGCGCGGGCGCTCGAAGAAGCCCAATGCCACTCAGAGCTTCGTCACCATGATGGACGATGGAGGTGTCGTACTCGGTAACATCGAGCTCAAGGGAAAGACGCTGACGCTGGCGGTCAACTCGGAGGCGCGTGAGGCACGCGGCC
>JACDCA010000256.1 GCA_013694635.1 Acidobacteriota bacterium
GTCCAGCCTTGGCTGCCAGTCCGTAGTCCAGCCCTTCAGAGCTGCCAGTCCCGTAGTCCAGCCCTTCAGGGCTCCAGGTCCCTAGTCCAGCCCTTCAGGCCTGCGAGATGTCAGAAAACAAAAAGCCTCCGCAGCCCGGGGCTGGGAGGCTTGAAGTCGGATACCCGCGTTATTGGCGGGTTAGCAGACTGCCTCCTCAGCGCGGACGTACCACCACCAATACGACTGGTGTACGCGGTGCGGCTGGCCGAGGAAGTTCTGCGTCAAAACGATTGTGACCATAACAAACGGACGCAAGCGGTGTCAAACAGCGACCGGCTGTGGTCTGTTTCTCCTTGACCAGTAAGCAGTTAGCCCGTATAACTGAAGTGAACCATCATGAATTTTCGACATGCTGCCGCGGCACTCGCGCTCGCTGCCCTGTGCTGGGTCTCGACGCCCGCATCCACGCCGATCATGCCCCTGAGCGAAGTGAAGCCGGGGATGGTGGGCGTCGGCCGCACCGTCTTTCAGGGTACCGAGCTCCGTGACTTCAAGGTCTCCATCATTGGCGTTCTCAAGAACGTCCAGGGTCCGCGCCGCGATCTGATCATCGCGAAGCTTGAAGGAGGGCCGCTCGCCGAAACGGGCGTCGCCGCCGGCATGAGCGGAAGCCCCGTGTACATCGACGGACGTCTCATCGGCGCGGTGGGCTACTCGGTCGGGTCGTTCCCGAAAGAGGCGATCGCCGGCATCACGCCGATCGAGGAGATGAAAGACGCGACGCAACTGTCGCCGCGGCGTCCCGCACAACAGGCACGACTCGAACTGCCGTTCACGACCGAAACGTTTGCCGCGGCGCTGCGCGCGTCGTACGCGCACGTCACGGCCGCCGGGCCGTCTGGTTCGATCCGGGGTATCGGGTTGTCTAACGCCGAAGCAGCGCAACTGGCGTCAAGCCTGCGGCCGATCGCGACCCCGCTGGTCATGAGCGGCTTCGGTCCCGAGGCCTATCAGCTCGTTTCACGGATGCTGGGTGATGCCGGATTTTCTCCCGTCCTTTCAGGCGCCGGCGGCGGGGCGTCCGCCGAAGCGCTGGCGGCGATGAACGGGCCGCTTCGCGAGGGCGATGCGCTCGGCGTCGCGCTCGCATCAGGGGACCTCGAGATGGGCGCGACCGGCACGATCACGCACATCGACGGAGATCGGGTGTACGCCTTCGGGCATCCCTTCTTCAATCTGGGCCCCGCGCAATTGCCGCTCACGCGCGCCTACGTCCACGCGATGCTGCCCAGCCTGATGTCGTCGTTCAAGATCACGAGCATGGGCGAGGTGATCGGCACCATCCAGCAGGATCGGGCGACGGCCATCGCCGGCACCATCGGCAAGATGCCCACGACGATTCCGATGACGATCACGCTCCGCTCGACGCGGGACGGCGCGGTCGTGCCGCGGACGTTCACGTTCCAGATCGCCAATGATCAGACGTTCACGCCGCTGATCTCGTACGTGACGCTCTACAACGCGCTCGCGAGCTACGAGCGCCAGTTCGGTTCGGCGACCTTTGCGCTGAAAGGGCGCGCCGGCGTCAAGGGGCACGCCGATGTCGCGTTCGAGGACGTCTTCGCCGGTGAAGCGCCCGCGCTGGCCGCCGCGACGTCGATCGCCGGGCCGCTCTCGATGGTGCTCGGCAACGACCGCGAGCCGGTGACGTTCGACAAGCTCGAATTCACCATCGACGCGACCGAGACTCCGCGCACGTCGACGATCGAGCGGGTCTGGATCGACGAGCTCCGGCCGCGCGCCGGTCGCACCGTTCCGTTGAAAATTCTCACGCGCGGCTATCGCGGCGAGGAGAAGATCTCGACGGTCGCACTGAACATCCCGGCCAACGCCAGCGGCAGCCTGTCGATCATGGTCACCGACGGACGGCAGTTGAATGCGTTCGAGCAGCGCGAGCTAAGGCGTTCGTTTCAGCCGCAGAGCGTCGAACAGATGATCCGCGTGCTCAACACCACGCGGCGCAACAATCGGATCTACATCCGGCTCCTGACCGGTGCGCCCGGTGCGGTCGTCAACGGCGAGGCGATGGCGGCGCTGCCCCCTTCCGTATTCGCGGTGCTCGAGGCGGATCGCAACGGCGGCAGCTTCAGTCCTATCCGCAG
>JACDCA010000261.1 GCA_013694635.1 Acidobacteriota bacterium
ACCCGGCACTCATGGTCACCGACACCGCCCCGTTCCGATATCCCTGGTATCACACAGCGGAAGACACGCCCGACAGGATCTGCTACGAGCCGTTTGCGCACGTCGTCGATGGCCTCGAACACGTGGCGGCGACGCTCGCCGGTGGGCTGTAAAGCCGAGCTAAACCTGCCCGGGCCGCGTGCCGATAGGGCATTTATGGGTGGCTGTCTGATTCTGCACGACGCACGCATCGAGAAAAACATTCCCTTGGCGGCACTCAGTGCCAGGACATTCTTGAGTCCTACGATCGTGCGAAAGATTGACGAAGGTCGGTTCGACGAGCTGCCGCCGGGCCTGTATGCGCGGTCGTACGTGAAGTCGTTCGCCGCCGAGGTCGGCCTCGATCCCGGGGACGCGCTCAAAGCCGTCGAGCACCTGCTCCCCGGCGCGCCCGATCCGCTGCCGGTGATGCGCGAACTGAAGGGGCCAACGGTTACCGATCGATTCCTTGCGATGGCGGCGCGGTTTCGCACGCGCGAAGGCGCCTGGCGCTTGCCGGAACGGGATGTACGTGAAGAGCACGACGATCCAGGACTCGAGCACGGTGTGTCGGCGTTCCAGCAACAGCTGGTGCGGCTCGGCTGTGCAACCGTGGATGCGATGGTGCTGCTGGCGATGAACGGGGCGGTCGTCCTGGTCGTTGCGATCGGCACGGGCCTGTCGCCCTCGTCGCTCCTTCGCCAGCCGTTCGCGCTCGCGACGCTCTGTGCCGTGCCAACCGTGCTGTACTTCGTGCTGTTTGGCGGGATTGCGGGCAGAACGCCGGGCGGATGGGTATGCCGCATGCCGGAGTCCCAGGCGCACGCGCCGCTCACGCTGGATACCATTTTGCGGCGGAGCGTTGCGCCGGGTTCGTACTTCGACCCGCAGCGTGAAGGAATGTCCCGACCAGCGCTCGTCGGACGGAGATCCTAGGTAGGTGGAGCTCCGCGCCTCGCGCGCCTCACGGAGTGTGGACGATTAACGCGTCCCGTCGGCTGGCATCCCGATCCGCCGGCGCCACTCCGCATAGAAGGCCTCCGGCTGGACGCCGTGACGGCTCAGCGCCTGGTCCACCGTATGTCCGTTCCCAAGTAACTGGAGGAACGATCCTGCATGCGGGCTGACGCGCTCATACAGCAGCTGCGCGCCTATCTGACTCTGCGCGTAGGCGATCAGCGCCGTCGCGCCGTCGAGCCCGCCGAACCCCTCGACAAGCTCCTCGAGCCGAATGCGGATGCGTGCCGCGCGCAGCGCCTTCGAGGCCCAGGTCTTGTCCCCCGGCTCAAAGTAGCTCGCCAGGCCCTCGCTGAGCCACGCCGGCACGCCGGCGCCTCCCGCATGCCGCACCACCGAGTGGACGTATTCGTGAACCACCACGCGCTCGAGCGCCTGCAGTGACCGCAGCGCACCGCCGACCGGAAGCCTGATGCGTCCGTCGTACCCGCCACTTGCCCACGCAGGGGCGCGCGTGACGTCGCGGAACTGTTGATTCGAATAGAGGATGACGTCGAGCGCCGCACCCGGGTAGATGTTCAGCGTCTTGCCGATATTCCAATACGCAGACTCGAGGACGGCCGAGACGTGCTCACCGACGGCCTTTTGGTGCGGACCTTCGAACAGGACATTGAAGTGGACGCCCGGCTGCGTCTGGAAGCTCTGATGTAGCGCCGCTTCCTTCCGCCACTGCGCCAACTGCGACGCGATCGTGGGATCCTGCGGCGCGATCGCCGCGGCCCCCTCCAGCATCCGCACTGCCAGGTCGAGATCCGCTGCATCGTAGGCGACCTGCGCCAGCAGCACCATCGCCTGGATGAATTTCGGGTTGTATTCGATCGCGCGTTTCAACGACGAGATCGCGGCGTCCGTCCTCCCGAGCGCGAGCGACGCCTGGGCGCTGCCGTAGTGAAGCACGGCGTCGCGAGGAGACCGGTCCAGCGCGTCACGGAAAATCGCTGCCGCCTTCGAGGCGTCGCCACGCTGCAGCGCGACCCAGGCGTCCGGCGCCGCCAGCTCCTGCGAGACGACGGTCGTCGCAAAGGACGAGAACAGCAGCAGGGCAACCAGGAATCGGCGGACACGTTGGGCGACCATCGGCGCAACGCACGGCAAACGGTATGCCTCGCGGCAACCGTTGTGTTGTCGAAGGTTTCTGCTCCGCCTGACGCCGGCTGATTACGTTTCCGTCGAGATACCCTCGTTGCGGTCAGCGGGGCGGGTGGGGGCGTGCAATTTCCCGTCCACTGAGACCTGTGCGGTATGCTTTCGCAACACCCAATGAAAGGGACGCGGATTCTGCTCGTGGACGACTTCGAAGACGCCCGCGAGATGTACACGACCTATCTTCAGTTCGAAGGGTTCGAGGTGCTGGCTGCCTCGACGGCCGTCGAGGCGTTGAAGCTCGCCGCCACCGAGGATCTCGACCTCATCCTCATGGACGCCGGCCTGCCAGGCATGACCGGCTGGGATGCGATCGTCGCCTTGAAGAACGACGACAGGACGAAAGGGATACCCGTCCTGATGCTCACCGGCCACGTGCTGAAGGAATCACAGGACCGCGCTGCGGAAGCCGGGGCCGACGGGTTCATTCCGAAGCCGTGTCTGCCCGACGAACTGTTGCGTGAGATCCGGCACGCCCTCAAATCGCGCGCGACACGCGGCGGGGAGACCGGCGCCCAGCAGCAGGACCGCACGCGGACCGCCAGCGCGGAAACGCGCGCCCGCCTCAAGCGCGCCCGCGAGAGGAAAGAACGCTGATCCGCTCTTATTGAGTCGAGGAGGACGCGGGTGCCCGGACCACCAGGTGCTCGAGAAAGAACTCCATCATGTGCCCCTGGTTGATGCCGCTGTGGCCGAGATCCGGTCCCACCTGTACGTCGAAGCTCTTGCCCGCCTGCAGGTAATAGTCAGGCACCTTGCTTTCGTCGAACCGGTAGTACGCGAGCTTGCGGCTCTCGGG
>JACDCA010000293.1 GCA_013694635.1 Acidobacteriota bacterium
GTGGTGGACACGGGGATTCACGCCAAGGGATGGACCCGCGATCGGGCGATCGAGTACAGCTGGAGAACTCGGGGATGGGCCGCACCGACGCCACCGCGGAAGTCGAACGCTTCATCGCGATCCCGAGCCAGGCCCTCGCTTATAAGATCGGCTCGCTCACGATTCAGCGATTGAAGGCGAAGGCGCAAGCGCCGCTTGGCGCGCGGTTCGACCCGCGCGCCTTCCACGAGCAGGTCCTCGACACCGGCGCGCTGCCTTTGACCGTGCTGGAGCGGAAGATCGAGGACTGGATAAAGAATGTGCGGAGCATCGCCCACGGCGGGCTGGCAGCACCCGGACTCTCGGGCGCTGCCAGCCGTTGATAGGCTATTTCTTCGCGACCTTCAGAGTGTCCTTCACGTCCCTCACGCCTTCGGTTCCTTTGGCGATAGCCACGGCGCGGGTCCGGCCGGCGGCCGCCGCCACCGATCCGCTCAGCGTGACCACTCCGTTTCTGACCGTGATATCGACGTCGCTGTTGTCGAGCGCGTCCTCGGTGAGGAACTGCGAGTAGATCTTCGACTTGATCCACCCGTCGTTGACGCGGCGCCCGCCCTGTTTGGTCGTAGCCGCGGTTTCACGCCCCACGTCCTTCGCCCCAGCCGCGGGCCGGTCCACCGCGTCCTTCGCGATGCGCAGTTTGTCGCTGACGTTCTTCACACCCTCCGTCGCTTTCGCAATCGCCGTCGCGCGCGTACGGCCGGCCTGTGTCGCGACCGTGCCGGTCAGAGTGACGACACCGTTTGTGGTGTCAACATCGATGTTGCTTCCATCCAGCGCATCCTCCGTTATGAACTGCGCGTGGATCTTCATGCTGATCCAGCCGTCGCTGAACTGCCGGCCGACGCCGCGCTCCTGCCTGGGAGCCGGCTTGTCCTGTGCTGCAGGTTTCTGCGCTTCCGGTTTCCGCGCCGCCAGTGCCGCAGGAGCCGCCAGCCCGACAGCGGCGAGAAGCAGCAGGATTCGGCCAAGCGAACTCTTCTGTAAATGCATCTCTAGTTCCTCCCTTATTTGCAGGATGGTGCTTACAAACCACGAGCCACTGGTGAAGCGAAGAAGACAGCCGAAGCGCCGAAACGTGGTGAAAGGCCGAGCTAGCGGCCAGAATGTGCCCTGAGGCGATGTGGTGGCTCGTAACTCGGGGTGCTTCAGGAAACCGAAGGACATCATCAGATTGGCAGGGATTCCGCAAGTGCTCGCTACATGGACATCGGCTCTTCGCCCGAGGAACGCCGCCGCAGGCAGGCACTGGCGCTGACCGCGCTTGTGGCGCTTGTGATCGGGGCCTTTGCAACCGGCGGCTACCTGTACCGCGCCTCGAGTCGATCCGGACAGACCCACCCCAGCAAAGCAGCGTCCGAGGAGCGACGTATCGGGACCGGTGGAGTCGGCAGTGCTGCACGGCCGGCAAAAGACTCTTCAGCGCAAGCACGCGACAGCGCCTCGCCAGCGGATGCCCCGCACGCCAACCGCGGTTCCGTGCCGGCCGAAGCCAGCGCATCGCCGGCCGCAGGTCAGCACGACGTCACAGGCGCGTGGACGATAGACACGCGGATCGACGAGAGCGGCGTTGGCCCGTTCCGCGGGCTGCGGCTCCGTTATCTCGTGAATCTGGTTCAGGAGGGGAACCGCATCACCGGCGGTGGACGCAAAGTCTCCGAGAACGGCACTGGCCTGCCGCCACCGGCACAGACGCGGATTACCGTCGTCGGGGCGTTCGACGGCGATCAGTTGAGGCTGACGTTCAGAGAACGGGGCGCGCGTCGCGAGAGCACCGGGACGTTCCTGCTCAGACGTGAGTCTGGCGATTCGCTGCGCGGCAGCTTCTCGAGTAACGTCGCCCATACTTCGGGCGCCGTCGAAGCGCACCGACGATAGAGCCGGCGTTGCCAGTGGAGTACGGCCAGGAACGTACCGCCATCAAGACGACACCGTGCGCGGATCATCATCTAATGAATCTCCGCCTGTCGAATGGCCCGGTATAAACTCGTCGCGGCGTGAACCTCACCCCAGGCACACGACTCGGCATCTACGAGATCATCGGGTTTCTCGGCGCCGGCGGGATGGGCGAGGTGTACCGCGCGCGCGATACGCAGCTCGGTCGTCAGCTGTTCTTCTTCTCTGGCGTTCGCGGCGGGTCCGGGTCGCTCGAGGGACGCTTGACTGGCGTGCCGCTGACGCCCGGGCCATCATTGCGCGCGCTGTTGGTGCAGAACTGGCCACTGCTGCTGGAAAGGAACTGAGATGGTATTTCCGATCGGCGACGACAACACTGGGCGGCTGCGCACGCCTTATGTCACGTACCTGCTGATAGCGTTGAATGTGCTGGTGTTCGTGTTCCTGCAGGGGATGGGCACGAATGAGAAGTTCACATACACGTTCTCGACCGTGCCGCAGGAGATCCGCACCGGCGAGGACGTGGCGGGGCCGGTGCGCATCGAGGTCGGCGACCAGGCCGCCACCATTCCGCTTCAGCAGACGCCCGGCTCGGTGTATCTCACGCTGCTGGTGTCGATGTTCATGCACGGCAGTCTGATGCACCTGCTCGGCAACATGCTGTTTCTCTGGATCTTCGGTGACAACATCGAAGACGACCTGGGGCACAGCCGCTACACGGCTTTCTATCTCGCGACCGGTGT
>JACDCA010000297.1 GCA_013694635.1 Acidobacteriota bacterium
CACGAAGGCACAGCAACCACAGAGGTGTCTTCTCCAACCAAAGAGTCTTCTGTTTCTCTGTGACTCCGTGGTCAACCTCGAGACCTCTGGCTGGAGGAACGGCCCACCTCTGTCTACATCGCCGACATTCAGGTGTTACCCGAGTGGCAGCGCCGGGGAGTCGGTACCGCGGTCTTGCGAGGCGTCATCGCCGATGCGGTAACGCTCCCTTTCATCGGCAAGGCGCTGGAGGATGGGCGGTTCCCAGGGGATGAGCCGGTGGACAAGTCCGCCGTGACCATGCTCGACGAACTGCTCCGATGGACCAAGGCGCTGTCGGTACTTCGCACCCCGATGAGCCGATGGCCGATTCACCGACGTGATACCACACAGCCAGATGATGCGGTCGATCGAGCTCCTCGCAACCAGGGTAGCGCGCGAAGTCCGGAAGGCCCTTCAATGAAACAATATCCTGATGGCTACCGGATCTCGTTCGACTGAAGCACCTGCAGGTTTCTCTACGCTCGGCCTTGCCGACTCTCTCTTGAAAGCGGTGACGGCGCTCGGCTACGAAGAGCCCACTCCCGTCCAGCGCGAGACGATCCCGCTGATCCTTTCAGGGCAGGACCTCATTGCCCAGGCGGCAACCGGGACCGGCAAGACGGCGGCATTTGCGCTGCCCATGATCCAGCGGCTGATGGACGGCGCGGCCGAAGCGGGCGCCGGACGCAAGGGGGGAAAGCGCCGCACGCGAGGGCTGGTCCTCGTGCCCACGAGGGAGCTCGCGATGCAGGTGGCGGAAGCCACTCACAAGTACGCGCGGGGCACGGGTATCTCGGTTGTGCCGGTGTACGGCGGCGCTCCGATGATGCAGCAGATGCGCGCCCTCGATCGCGGCGTCGACATCGTCGTCGGCACGCCCGGTCGCGTCCTCGATCACATCCGGCGCCAGTCGCTCGGTCTGGATGGCGTGCAGGTGCTCGTTCTGGACGAGGCTGACGAGATGCTCGACATGGGCTTCGCTGAAGACATCGACACGATTCTCGAGGCCACGCCGCCGGAGCGGCAGACGACCCTGTTCGCCGCGACGATGCCGGCGCGCCTCCGCGGGATCGCGGATCGGCATCTGCGGGATCCGGCGAGGATCACGATCGCGCGCGAGAAGACCGCAGCCGGCAAGCTGCCGCGAGTCCGGCAGGTGGCGTACATGGTGCCCCGAGCGCACAAGGGGGCTGCCCTGCAGCGCGTGCTGGACATGGAGAGCCCGACGTCCGCGCTGGTGTTCTGCCGCACCCGTATCGAGGTCGACACCCTCGTCGAGACGCTCAACGCGCATGGCTATCGCGCCGAGGCGATTCATGGCGGCATGCAGCAGCGGCAGCGGGAAGCGGTCATGGCCCGTTTCCGGGCGGCGAAAGCGGACCTGCTGATCGCCACCGACGTCGCGGCGCGTGGCCTCGACATCCGGCAGCTGTCGCACGTCTTCAACTACGACGTGCCGTCCGCGCCCGAGGTTTACATCCACCGGATCGGGCGGACGGGGAGGGCGGGCGCCGAAGGCGTCGCGATCACGCTCGCCGAGCCGCGGGAGCACCGCCTGCTCCGCAGCATTGAATCGATGACGAAACAGAAGATAGAGATCGCCACCGTGCCGACGGTCTCGGACCTGCGTGCTCGTCGCCTCGAGCTGACGAGTGCGTCCATCCGCGAGCAGCTCGTCGCCGGCGATCTCGACAGCGTCCGGGTGGTCGTGCAATCGCTGGCCGGGGAATTCGATGTGCTGGACGTGGCGGCCGCTGCGGTGAAGCTGGTGCACGCGCACCTGTCGGACGGGGAAGAGCGCGACGAACGCGACGTCCCGTCGGCGGCCCTGCCTCGCGACGTCCGTGGGCGCAGGGAAGAGGAACCGGGGCGCCCGTCGCGGCCGCGGGATGCGGGCCGGCCCAGCGCCGCCGGAACCGCACGTATCTACATCGGCGCCGGACGGCAGGCCGGCATCAGGCCCGCCGACCTGGTCGGGGCGATCACCAACGAGGCCGGCATAACGTCGCGGGAGCTCGGGGTCGTGCAGATCGCGGACCGCTTCTCCATCGTGGAGGTGCCCGAGGAGGCCGCGGACACCGTCATCGACGCTATGAAACGCACGTCGCTCCGCGGGCAGCGCGTGACGATCCGGCGGGATCGCCAGACGTGAGGCGCCTTTCGGGCCCGTGTTGCACCGTGGCCGTCACACAGCTCATCACGCGCCGCACTCAGCCGTGCGCCGCGGTGATAACGTAGTAACTCATCTATGCGCATTCAGACTTCAGTTTCCGCACTCCTCGTGACCCTTGGCAGCGCCGCCGTTGGCGCGCAGACCACGAACTCGCAGACACAGCCCTCGGTCACCCTCCCGACGGTCACGGTCGTCGCGCAGAAAGAGCCGACGGACCTG
>JACDCA010000626.1 GCA_013694635.1 Acidobacteriota bacterium
GGAGCGCCGCAACCTGCAATCCGGCGGGCCCCCCGCCCACGACGATCACGTCGTGCATGACAGCGGACGGGTCAGGCACGTCGGCGTCCGCAGGAAGTCAGGAGCGTCGAGGGATGAATCATGTCCAGCGAGTCGGCTGCGGAGGCAATGATACTTGCATTTCGGCCGTGGCACAGCCCTGTCGACGAGTCACACGCTCCCTCAGAATTTGTCTCCCCGATGCTCCCATCGTCCGCGGGCGCTGATCCAGAATGACAACAGGATCAAGCGAACGTCGAACCAGAACCCCTGCCGCTGCACATACAGCCGATCGTAGCGAAACTTGTTGCGTCGAGTGATGTCGCGCGGTGCGAAGATCTGTGCAATGCCCGTAAGCCCGGGCCTGATCTGGTGACGTTCGCGGGCCCCCGGGATCTGATCGATCGAGAGCAGCGCCCCACCGTGCACCTCAACTTCCTGCGGCCGCAACGCGCGCGGACCGACGAAACTCATGTCGCCGACGAAAATATTCCACAGCTGCGGGAGCTCGTCGAGCGCCGTCCGACGCATGATGCGTCCCACTCGGGTGACGCGCGCGTCATTCGCCGTCGCCTGCAGGGCAACGCCGGATTCTGCATTCGGAATCATCGAACGGAATTTCAACGCATCGAACCGGCGTCCCCGCTGACCGACTCGTTCCTGGCGGTAGAACACCGGCCCGCCATCCTCGAGTTTGATCGCGGCTGAAATGAGCGCCCATACCGGCGCGGAGAGCACCAGCCCGGTCCCGGACAGCACAATGTCCAGCATTCTTTTCGAGGCAGGAATGTTGTTCATCGAACGGCACCTCGGACCCATCGCCAGACGCCGCGGACGATCCGGTGTGTATACAACGCGGGCAACCAGATTCGATTCGAAACCATGTACATGCCAGAGATGTAGGTCGCAGGGGGAAACGCATGCTCGTAGACGAGCCGTGCTCGGCCGGTCCATCCGACAGCCCGAAGGTCTGAGAGCAGTTCGTCGAAGCCTGCCCCACGGATCTGGAGCAGGCCCGCTGAGGGTTCGCCGTCGCTTGCGTTAGCGGCGGCGGACAGTCGAAGCACAACTCCTTCAGCGAGGCGCGTGTCAAACCAGCGCTGCGCGCTGGTCACGCCTTCGAGGCACAACGCGGCAACGGAGCGTGCGGTCGCAGTCGCTTCAAACGTCGCCATCTCCTGGCGGGACAACGCCCCAAGCAACAGATGGATATCGTAGAGCCAGATCAATCGCTCATCGCCCGGGTGATGCGCGACCCGGTGCACGCATGCGTGGATCAATGCATGAACGTTGCAAAGACCGCGCGCCGACGGACCGAGCGCTTCGATGGCAATCGAGTCCTGTGAGAGCTCGTCGAACGTCAGGATGCTCGCGACGGCCTGGCGGTTCGACAGCTTCCAGTGGAAATCGTAAACATGTCGGATGCCCTGTGCGTCTTTCCGGACGTAGTCGACCTGGTGCATCACGAGCTCCCCGGTGACCTGGTTGGCACGAACGTAGCCACGAGTCCTCATGACATCGTCAACAGTGTCAAGTTCCTCTCGACGCACGAGCAGGTCCGTGTCGAATCGCGGCCGATGAGCCGCGTCCGCGTACAGTCGGTGCGCCAGCGCGGTCCCCTTGAGCAACAGAGGGCCCACGCCTCGATCCGCTAGTACCTGCAGGACCGCCTTCAGCTCGCGCTGTCGCAGCGCTTCGAGTGCACTGGCCAGGGCCCGCTGTCGGCCAAGGACCTCCCGAACAGACTGTGGCCACGCGGTTGGGCGACCGTCGAGACGCTCCGCAAGAAGCGCGCTGACGCCGTGGCGCTCCGCAGCCGCGAGAAGCTCTTGCGCACTGTCCGGACCCGAACATGCGACGGCATCACCGCGCATGATAGCCGCCACTTGTTCGTCGGCCGACCTCGCAAACGTGCTCACGGGGCGTTCAGGCCTTCTCACTTATCTCAGCGACATCGCGGCAACGGCAGGCTCTTCGACTGTTCCCTCGGACACGACCTCGCGATACAGTTCCACGGCTCGTGCAGCCATTCGATCGGCAGTGAATTCGTCGCGCACCCGCTGCCGCCCGCATTCCCCCATCCGCTGCCTGGTTGAGGCATCTCCCAGAAGGCTCCCCAACGCAGCTGCAAGCCCGCGAACGTCGCCCGGGGGAACGACCAGTCCCGTCTCACCGTGGCAATTCACCCACGGTACCCCTGACGGTACCGACGTGCTCACAACGGGTTTGCCACACGCCATCGCCTCGATCTGGACGACGCCGAATGCTTCGGCGCGTGTGATCGAAGGAAGCACAAACACATCACAGGCGTAGTACCACGCGGTCAACTCGATGTCCTCGACTGGGCCCACAAATACCACTCTTGATTCGATCCCCAGCGCGCGAGCAAGGTCTTCGAGCGCCGGACGCTCCGGGCCGTTGCCTACGAGCACGGCGGTCGCGCGCACGTCGACCATCGACCGCAGGAGAATGTCCAATCCCTTGTACGGAACCATGCGGCCCACTGAGAGGATCAGCGGACCCTGATGGCGGTCGCGCAGACGCGCCGCACGCTCCACGACTTCGGGCGACGGCTTTAACGGGGTCTGATCCACCCCATACGGGATCACGACGGTCTTGGTGTCAAAGCCGCGGAGCTGCTCCACGTCGCACATCGGAGGGGAGGCAACGACGACACGGCTGGCGCGACGCATCGCGTGGGCGAACCATGGGCGGTAGAGCAAGGCGTATTTCCAACGATCACGCACGACCTCGCTATGGAACCATACGATCAGTTTGCCTGGCGGCCGTGCCAGCGCATACGCCATTAACGCCATCGGATTCGGTTCGTGGATCACTGTGACGTCGGCCTCTGCGCGCGACAGCCACAAGGATAGAGAGGGACACAACGCCACCGACCCGGCGGACCCGATGTTGGCAACGCGGGTGACGGGTACGCCCTGCACCGTTTCATGCACGGTGACGCGCTGGGTGTTCGCGACGAGCACCCGTGTGTCGACCTCGGCCCGTTCTCGCTCGCAGAGAAGTTGGAGCACCCGTTCCATGCCGCCGCTGACGGGTGGATAGAACTTGCCGACATGAACAACGCGAGGTCTGCGCGCCGTCATCGGGCCTCACCCGGAAGCGGTTTTGCCGAATGGTGATAAGCGGCAGGCGATGACAGCAGCCGTTCATAGACTGCTTGGACACGTTCTACATGTCCTGCAATTGAGAAGCTCTCGACAATCCGGTGGCGTCCGGCCATGC
>JACDCA010000369.1 GCA_013694635.1 Acidobacteriota bacterium
GTCCTGCGCCATGAAGGGGCGCAGTATACCCCGTATGCAGGCCACGCGCCAGCTCTGGGTTTCATGGGGGGTGTGGGCCCTGCGGTGGTGATGAGCAGCCCTCAGGGCTGGACTACGTACGGTGCACAGTCAAGGGCTGAAGCGGCTGAGGCTAGTGCTAGTCCAGCCCTGCAGGGCTGCCCCCTCAGGGCAATTCGCGCGCGAATCGGTAGGTGAGGATCTTATAGATCAGCTTGGCGCAGAGGAAGTTGGGGGCCATCAGCCCGGGCAGGGGACTGAGCTCGACCACATCGCAGCCAATCACGTCGCGGCGCTCGATGGTCGCCCGGAGGAGGGCGAGCATTTCGTACCACGACAACCCCCCGGGCTCCGGCGTGCCCGTGGCCGGCATGATGGCCGGGTCCATACCATCCACGTCGATGGTGATGTAGACCGGGTCGCCGAGCGATTCGACGACACGGTCGATCCAGGCGGGATCAGCGCGTATCGACGAATCGTAGAAAACGGTGGTGCGCAGTTGCCGGACGACAGCCGCCTCCTCGGTCGACATGCTGCGGATCCCGACCTGCGTGATCGAGGCGTGCTCGAGACTTCGGCGCATGGCGCAGGCGTGGTTGTGCCGCGTGCCCATGTAGCTGTCGCGCAGGTCGGCGTGTGCATCGATCTGGAGGACGTGGACGCCGCGGTATTTCGCGGCGGCGGCCGCCAGGAGCGGCGGCGTGATGGAATGCTCGCCGCCCAGGGTTACGAGGAACTTGTCACGCGAGAAAACCTCCGACGCGACGCGCTCAATCTCGTTCATCAGCGGCTCGAGCTCGCCGAACGGCAGCTCCATTTCGGGCAGCGTGAAGATGCCGACCGAGTGGACGTCCACGCCAAGCTCCTCGTCCCACAGCTCCATATGCGACGACGCCTGCAGGATCTCGCGCGGGCCGTTGCGCGTGCCGGGGACGTACGACGTGGTGCGATCGACGGGAACCGGAAGGATGACGACGCGCGAGTCGTCGAAGGAGCGCGGTTCGGGGACCGCGCCGCCGAACACCAGTGGCGCGCCATGGTCGTAGTGGAACGGGAAACTCATTCACGGGCCTCGTAGCGCGCCTCTGGAAACGGACGTCCATCGACGGCCATGATCGGACCCGAAAGGTCGAAGCGCAGCAGCTTCCGGGAGGCAAGCGCCGCCTGCGCGCTCGTCGCGAGCGCACTCACCAGCATTGGGAGCACGATGGTCGCATCGGCGTGGACGGTCACCTGCTCTGCGTCAGTCGCGAGCTTGCCCCAGCTCTGCGCCTCCTCGAGGCTCGAGCCGCTGGCGCCGCCGAAATGCGGCACGTCGGTGACGACCTGCAGCGCATACCCATGGCCCCCGACGCGGTCGTCGTAGAATTCCGCCTGCACGCTTGCCTGATTGATGAAGTTTTTCGGCGTCCCGCCGCCGAGGACGATCGACGCGGTCCGCGGGCGCCGGATCACGAGATTGGCCGATTCGATGATGTCGCCGATGACATCGATATGGCCCGCGGCGGCGTCACGATGCCGGCCCTGCGAAAGCCCCATCCCGATCGACGAGTCGGCGATCGCAGGACAGAAGATCGGTACGTTCGCCCGATACGCTGCGGTCAGGATGCCGTCACGGCCGGTTTCCTTCCACAGGTACTCACCGAGCCGGTAGAGGAACTCGCGAGTGGTGTACGGCCTGCGCTCCAGCGTCAACGCGAAATCCGCTATCCATTCGTCGTTGTCGCAGAACTCCTCTTCGCTCGCGTAAGTGTCGTAGACACGGTCGATGCGGTCCGCCTGCAGCGCGGCGTCGTTCTCACGCGGCGAGCCGACGTAATGACGCCTGCCGCGCGTCTCGTGCAGATCGTGGTACAGGTTGGCGCCGGTCGAGACGAGGCAGTCGACATAGCGGTGCGTGAGCAGGTGCGCGACGATGAGACGAAGGCCGCCGGCACTCAGCGCGCCCGCCATGCCGAGAAAGATGGTGCAGTCGGCGGTGAGCATCTTCTCCCAGATGCGGTACGCGGTCGCGACGCTCCGGCCCTGGAAGGAGATCCGCTCCATCCGCGAGAGCATTTCGTCGACCCCAAGCCCCGGCTCGACAGCGAACGGCTCGACCGGCACGCGGAGAAACCGGGACTTATTCGGCATGCGCGGTCATTTTACGTTAGTCGTCTAGAAGGCGCGGCCGATGCGCGCGAACAGCGTTGCGCCCCGCGAACGACCGGTTGGATCGTGGCGCCACGCGATCCCTCCTGCGGCGGTCAGCGGCAGCGAGTACGCGACGACGACGTCGGCCGAGAGCTCCGCGCCGAGTGAGGCCCGGCGGTCGCGGCGCGTGAGGCGAGACTCCCAGGCGGCGCCGGCGTCGGCGAACACCGCGCCGTGGAGCGAGCGCAGGAAGAGCGGCCAGGTGCCCACGCCGCGTTCGATCCATGCGAGCGGGAAGCGGTAGTCGACATTCAGGACGGCCGCCCGCGAGCCATTCACGTCGCCGGTGTCGAATCCGCGTACCAGCGCGATGGCGTCGAGATCGAATTCGATATCACCCGTCTGCGGCCCGGCGCCTCCCGGCGCGAACACACGGCGCACCCGGGGATCTCCCCACGCGCCGGCGACGGCAGCCCGCAGCGCGAGCGCGGCGTGACGGGGCCCGACGTGGACGTAGGCGCGCCCGTCGGCGATCGCGGCCCCTGCGTTACCGGTCGCTCCGAGCGCCTTCCGTGTCCACTCGGATGACGCGGTCAGGCTGAACCCGTGTTCGTTGCTAATGGAGTATCCGTAGCGTCTGGACGTATCGATGCTCCACGCCGCCCGAAGCGCACGGCGCGCGATCGTCGCATCCACCGCCGGCTCGCACGAGGCGCAATCGACGACTTCGGTCGCGCCGTGGAAGGAGCCAAACAACAGCTGCGACCGGCGAATCCGCCGGAAGCGCACGAGCGCACCCGCGTTCACTTCCGTCGTCCGCAGGGTGCCGTCTGTCTCCCAGGGATCGGTGTCGTCCGAAATACTCCCGAACACGATGGGCCGCCAGCGGTCGTAGGTGTAGCCCGCGTACCAGTCGGGCCGCGCGCGCGTCGACCACCTAGCGCCGCCGTAGTACGCGTGCCTTCCGAGTGCATCGATTCCGGCGGTCAACGCTCCGATCGATAGCTCCTCGTCGTCCACCTCGAGAATCGGCGACCAGAAGCGTGGCGCCAGCGTACGGAATGGATCGTAACGACGGCCGACCGTCGCGACAGGAAGATTCGCGGGCAACGCTGCCGCAGGAGCCGACACAGGTGCCGCGATGTCGACGCTCACAGGTTCCCAGGAAGCTTCCGCAAGCGTCATCGAGAAAAGATCGAAGCCGTCAGGTGTGTATCCGAGAAACACGAGCCTCGTGCCGTCCGGAGAGATGTCCGGCGATTGCGCCGCGTCACCGGCATTGGTCAGCCGCCGGACGTTGCCGTCCGCAACATCCGCGGCTTGAATTTCGAAGGGCCGTCGATCGCCAGAGGATGCGAAATACACGGTACGTCCGTCCGGCGCCCAGGCGGGTCCGCTCATGCGGGCCCCTGCAGGCCCGTGCGTGAGCCGCCGCACCGAGCCTGTTGCCGCGTCCACGAGAACGATTTCTGAGGGACCGCCGAGGCTCCTTCGTTCGACCGCAATCGTCCGGCCGTCCGGAGACCATCGAGGGGCAGCGAAGTCCACGCCTGGTTCCGACACTAGAACCGCCGGAACGCCGACACTATCGGCGATGGGGAGCGGGAGCGTACCAAGCGCGCGCCCCTCCGGCCCCTGGACGACGCAGACGATGGTCTTGCCATCACGACTGACGTGCGGGTCGGCGGCGCGCTGCTCGCGCGTCAATCTCCGGATTGCCTGGGTACGACGGTCGACGGCGTACAGGTCCGACTGGAGCGCAACGCTTCGGACGTACTCCACCTGGTCGAACACGATCTCGTCCGATGTCCCGCCAAGGCGTCCGCCGTTGACCTGCGTGGTGATCCGCCGCGGTCCCTCTGCCGTGAGCTCCATCAGCGCAGGGAAACCGTGCGGGTCGGCAGCGAGATAGAAGAGCCGTCCGTCCTGTGAATGCCAGGGCGCGCTGACATTGAAACCATGGTGCGTGAGTCGCGTCCGGGTCGTCTTCTCCTCCGCGGCCGCCTGGTGTGCGCGCGCAAAGTCGTCCCAGAGGCGCCCCAGCGATTTTCCGTACACCTTCCGGAACGCGAGGGAACCGAAGTACGGCGGCATCGCCGCCGTCTCATTGGCAAGCCGCTCGAGTGACGGACGTCCGTACACCGTCGCGAGGTACTCATGGAAGTAGCCGCCGTAAAGATACGCGGTGTGACCGGACGGCCAGTCCACGAGCGTGTTACTCGCCCGTCCGAGCGAAGAGAACCGTCCTGCGGCGGCGGCACGATCGATGATCATCCGGAAGTCGCCGGCTGGTGGACGTCCTTCCCCGGTGACCGCACCTTCTTCATGCGTCGCGATCCCTTCGATGAGCATCGGCGGCAGGAAGAGGTTGGGGTAGAAGAGCGGCAGGCGACCAAACGGACGTCCGATGGCGCCCAGCCAGCCGCGCGATCGCTCGAGGTGCAGGACGTGCGTGTACTCGTGCGTGAACACGAGCCGCAGCCAGTCACGCGTATTGCCGATGATCGAATCGGCCCGCGGCGCCGCAGCCACGATTTCGATCAGGTTGTACGGCACCGACGTCGCCCAGCCGTTGGACAGGTCCGTCTGATCCACGAGGATGACGTTGACGCGCATCCGCGGACGTCCAAGCCGCGGTTCCATTTCGGTGGCGACCTGTTCGGCGAGGACCGCGAGCCGGCGCGCGATCGCCTCCTCACCCTGATGAAAATGGATATCGAACCTGGGCGTCGACAGCGTCCGAAAACGCAGCTTCGGATCATAACGTTCCGAAGCCGAAAGCGCAGTCGACGTGGCAGAAATTGCCATCAACAACGCCGCTGCACCAGCGCAGATTCGTCCCCGCAACCCACGCACACGCTGAAGTTGCGGATTCGGGGTTAGGCCCCGTTTCAGGCCTCGTGTCACGAGCCGCTCCTATACACGTTCTTGAGGAATGTGAAGTCGGCGATGGGGGAGAGGGACACGCCGTGGACGTCCGCCTGGCACACGGCGACATTAGTGCGATACCAGAGCGGAACGTACGGGACGTCCGCCGCGATCATCTGCTGCGCCTGCGAATACAGCCTCCGCCGGTGGCCATCGTCGGGAGAGAGCGCCGCCTCCTCGATCAGCCTGTCGACTTCAGGACGGCGATAAAAGACGCGGTTGAGGCCCGCCGGAGGTTCCTGTTTCGAGTGGAAAACACGCCGCAGGATGTCGGGGTCCGTGACACCGACGAACTGGAGCGTGTAGAGCTGAAAATTCCCGCGAGCCGCATCGTTGAGGAGTGTGGGCAGTTCCGTTGTCCGCACCTCCACCGCCACACCGATGCCCGCAAGATCGTGCTGGATCACCGCCGCCTGGACGCGGTACACCTCCGAGGTGGACGTCCGCAGCGTCAGGTGAAATCGAGGACGCGGACCCTCGCCGTCAGGATCGGGAAGGCCGGCGGCGTCGAGCAGCCGTCGCGCTTCCCCCGGATCGTGATGGAACTTGAAAACGTTGGGCTCGAACGCCCACGACATCGGCGGGATAATGCCCACCGCAACGGTCGCCAGCCCTCTGCGCAGGTGCGTCACGATCGCCTCGCGGTCGATGGCGTATCCCAGCGCCTTCCGCACCTTTAGACGACTGAGATACGGGTCACGGAGGTTCATGCCCATGTACGCATAGTCCGTCCCCGGCGCGGTCACCACTTTCACCCGCCCCTCGTCGCGGAGCTGCGCCACGATGTCGGGCGCGAGGTCGTTGACGATGAGATCCACCGCGCCTTTGCGCAGCTCGAGCCCGCGCATCGTGTCGTCGGGGATCACCTTCAGGACGACGCCGCTGTTCTTCGGCCGCCCGCCGTAGTACTGATCGAACGCTGTCAGCACGATCCGATCGTCGGCAACGAAGCTGGAGAGCTTGTATGGACCGGTGCCGATCGGCTGCCGCGCATTGGCGGCCCCCGAGCCGTCCTGCACGATCCCCATGACGAAATTGATCGGGAAGGAGGCGGACGCCTCCTTGAGCGTGAACTTCACGGTGTAGGGGTCGAGCGCCTCGACCGCTTGGACGGCGCGATACGCAGCCGTCCGGCCCCGGAACTTCGGGTCGAGAAAGCTTCTGAACGTGTAGACGACGTCGGCAGCTGTCAACGCGCCTCCGTTGTGAAAGAGCACGCCGCGTCGCAGCTTCGCGACATAGGTGACCGGGTCCGCCTGATCGATGGATTCCGCCAGTTCCAGGACGACGCGGAGGTTGTCGTCAATCCGCGCGAGGGGGCTGTAAAGGAGCTGGTGCGCTTTCTGCGACGCTTCATCGGTCGCAACCCGCGGGTCCAGATCGAGCGCCGAATTCGTCATGCCGACGACAATCGCGCCGGGCGGAGGTGGCTCGTTCTTCGAGCAGGCGAACGTCGCCGAGAGAATAAGGACCCAGGGACCCAGGGACCTGGGGACCCCAGGACCTGCGGACCTGCGGATGATGCTCAGCTGTCGAACTCCCGCTTCAGTTCCGCGAGGAGCGTCAACGCCGCAAGAGGAGTGAGCTGGTTCACGTCTACCTCTCGCAACTTGCGGTGTAATGGATCGTCGCCGGGAGCCGGCGCCTGGAAGAGTCCGAGCTGCTGGCGGTCCGCGGCCTCTCCACTGAGGGACGGCCGGCCGCCGCGTGACAGTTCGTCCCGTTCCAGCCCGTTGAGAATCTCGCGCGCGCGCGACACGACCGTCGCGGGCAGCCCCGCGAGTCGGCCGACCTGAATGCCGTAGCTGCGGTCCGAACGCCCCGCCACCACCTTGCGCAGGAACACGATGTCATCCTTCCATTCACGGACGACGACGTGGAAGTTGGCGACGCCGGGGAGGGCGTCGGCGAGGTCGGTGAGCTCGTGGTAGTGCGTGGCGAAGATCGTCTTGGGCCGCGCGCGTGGATTCGCGGCGAGATACTCCGCAACAGCCCAGGCGATGCTGAGGCCGTCGAAGGTCGCCGTCCCGCGCCCGATCTCGTCCAGGATGACGAGGCTCCGCGAGGTGGCACAGTGCAGGATGTTGGCCGTCTCCTGCATCTCCACCATGAACGTGGACTGGCCGCGCGCGATATTGTCCGATGCACCGACTCGCGCGAACAGGCGATCGACGACGGGCAGCTTGGCCGAGCGCGCGGGGACGAATGAGCCGGTCTGCGCCAGCAGACAGAGCAGCGCCGTCTGGCGGAGAAACGTGGACTTGCCCCCCATGTTCGGGCCCGTCAGGATGATCAACTGGTGCGTCGTCGCGTTCAACGTGACGTCGTTGGGGACGAAGGCATCAGGAGCGAAACGCTCGACCACCGGATGCCGGGCATCCGTCGCGACGATCTCGTCCCCGGCATGCATGTGCGGCTTGGTGTAATTGCTCACGGCGGCTGTTTCGGCGAGCCCGGAGAGGACGTCGAGCGCGGCAACGCCGCGTGCGGCATCCTGGATCCGCGGCGCTTCAGCCGCGACCCTGCCGCGCAGGGCCTCGAAGATGCCCACTTCGCGTTCGACGATCCGCTCGTCGGCGCCGAGCACTTTCTCTTCGTACTCCTTCAGGGCCGGCGTCACGAAGCGTTCCCCCCCGGCGATTGTCTGCTTGCGAAGGTAGTCGGCGGGGACGTTGCCGAGGTTCGACCTCGAAACCTCGATGTAGTACCCGAACACGCGGTTGTAGCGGATCTTCAGCGAGGCAATCCCCGTCCGCGTACGCTCCGCCTCCTCCATTGCAGCGATGTGCTGCTTGCCGGAGCGGCTGATCGTGCGCAGCTCATCGAGCTCGGGATCGACGCCGTCCCGAATCATTCCGCCGTCACGCGCCACCGCGGGCGGCTCGTCGAGGAGCGTCGCGTCCAGGTCCGCCCGGATGTCGTGGAGATCGTCGATCTCCGCGAGGAGGCTCACGATCAGTGGCGCCCGCAGCTCGCTGAGCAGCAGCTTCACGCGCGGGATCGCCGCGATCGATTGCCTGAGCGAGACGAGGTCGCGCGGCCCGGCGATCCCGAGCGCGGCGCGTGAGACGAGCCGTTCGATATCGTGAATCGTCTTCATCGTCTCGCGCAGTTTCGCCCGTTCGGTGCTTCGGAATGCGAACTCTTCGACGGCGTCCAGTCGGTCCTGGATCCGCTCGAGCGACAGCAGCGGGCGGAGCAGCCACGCACGTACGAGGCGGCCTCCCATCGGAGTGACCGTTCGATCGATCTCGGCGAGCAGCGATCCTGAACGCCCGCCGGATGCCGCTTCGATCACCTCGAGGTTCCGGAGGGTCGTCGCATCAACCACCAGGCAGTCCGCCCCCGCACGAAAAGAGATTTCGCGCAGGTGGGGAAGGTCCGCCTTCTGGGTCTCACGCAGATACTGCACGAGCGCGCCCGCGGCGCAGATCGCCGCCGGGTGCTCGTCGAGCCCGAACGCGTGAAGGCTGTGCGTGCGCATCTGATCGAGGACGGCCCCGCGCGCCGCCTCGAACTCGAACGTCCAGTCGTCGGCGGGCGTCACGAGCGCGCCGATGTGCAGCTCCTCGGCCAGCGCCCCGGCAGCCGCGAAGCCGGCCGGCGCCACGATTTCCCGAGGACGAAGAACGGCGAGCTCGTCGGCAAGCGCCTGCCGGCCGTCCGCGCCGAGGTATTCAGCCGTCGTGAATTCGCCGGTTGAGAGATCGAGCAACGCGACACCGAAGCCTTCGCGGGGATGCGCCGACGAAATCGCCGCGAGAAAGGCCGGTTCGCGCGCGTCCAGGTAAGTCGCATCGGTCAGCGTGCCGGGGGACACGACGCGCACGACTTCGCGGCGGACGAGTCCTTTGGCCTTCTTCGGGTCCTCCATCTGCTCGCACACGGCGACACGGAAGCCCTTTCGCACCAGCCTGGCGATGTACGTGTCGGCCGCGTGAAACGGGATGCCGCACATGGGAATGGCGCCGCCGCTGGCGTCACGCGATCGCGATGTGAGCGTCAGTTCCAGAGCACGCGCCGCGGTCAGCGCATCCTCGTAGAACATCTCGTAGAAGTCCCCCATCCGGAAAAACACGATCGCGTCGCGGTGCTGACGCTTCGCGTCGAAGTACTGCCGCATCGCGGGGGTCGCGCCGGCAATTTCGGTGGAAGACATTGGAACTATGAACTATGAACTATGAAGCAGGAGCTGAAGGCTGAAAGCTATTCGAGAAGGATAACATTGGCCTGCCGTGCTGATCCTCGCCCTGGATACGACATCGCGCGCGGGGAGCCTCGCGATCGTGCGCGATGGCGAGCTGATGCACGCGACCGCCGGAGATCCGTCGCTGACACACGGGCAGCGGCTGCCACTCGATTTCATGCGTGTCTGTGACGGTGCCGGCGTGAAGCTTCGAGACATCGAGCTGTTTGCCGTGGCAGCAGGTCCGGGGTCATTCACCGGCCTGCGCGTCGGAATCGCGGCGATCCAGGGTCTGGCGATCGCGCTCGACCGCCGCGTCGTGCCCGTTTCAACGCTCGAAGCGGTGGCCGCATCCGCACCCTCGGATGACACGCGCATCGCGGCCTGGATCGACGCACAGCGTGGAGAGGTCTACGCGCAGTTGTGGACGCGCCTCGCGGCCGCGAGTCTGGCGGGCGACGGCAGTTCGCAGCGGGTGGTCGAGGTCAGTGCCGCGATCTCAGCCTCACCCGAGGCAGTGATCGAATCGTGGAGCAAAGCCGGCCTGCTCGATTCCTTGACGTTCCGTGGTGACGGAGCCGTCCGGTACGCGGAGCGGATCCGCGCGGCTGCCGGCGTGGGAGCGGTAATTGCTGCCGACACGGTCCCCCTGGCGCCCGCCATCGGCAGAATCGCGGATGCGGAGCCCGGCCGCGCGATCGTCCCGCATGCCATCATGCCGATTTACGTCCGCCGCCCGGATGCGGAGCTCGCCCGGTCGCGGCGCGAGGGAACCGCATGAACGGGCCCGGCGATTCGATCGTGGTCGAGCGCGTGTCGCAACCCGACCCCGACGATCTGGCCGCGATCGTCGCCCTCGAGGCGGACTCCTTTACGAACCCGTGGACGCCGGAAGCGCTCACGACAATGCTGCGGTCCGACATCACGCACCTGTACGTCGTCCGCAAGCAGGAGCATGAAATCGTTGGGTTTTGTGCCTGCTGGCTGATCGAAACAGAGCTGCACATAAATACATTGGCCGTCAGCAGCAGGTACCGCCGGCAGGGCATCGCGACGCGGCTCGTCCGGTTTGTGTTGGAAGCCACCGGCGCCGACAAGGCCACACTCGAAGTGCGCCGGTCGAACCTCGCCGCCATCGACCTGTACGAAAAACTGGGGTTCCAGGCGACGGCAGTTCGGGAACGGTACTACCGGAACCCGGACGACGACGGCCTCATCCTGTGGCTGAATCCATGAGGTTGGATTTCCGATATTCATAACCTTGAAGGGGCCGAGTTCTTGTGCTACCGTCCCGGTTATGAATCCCGGAAAATAATGAGGGTAGACAAAAGGAGGGCGGAGATGCCGACAGACTTCGAAGAGCTGAAGCGAAAACTCCTGCAGAGCGACGATGAGTTTCGCCAGCTCGCCACCAAGCATCACGATCTCGACGAGCGGCTTCACAACTACGCAGAGCGGCCCTACCTCACCGAACCCGAGCAAGTCGAAGAAGTCACCCTCAAAAAACAGAAATTGCAGTTGAAAGACCGAATGGAGCACATCCTGCGCAAGTACGGCAGCAACCACGCAGCTGCTCCCGCGCGGAGCTGACGCCTCCGATACAATTCAGGGCCAGAACGGGCGGCGCCGCACGACGCGCGCACCCGCACTGGCCTTTTCCTTTTCGAGCAGCCCTGAAGGGCTGGACTCCGCCCTCGGGGCCACTGACCTCATGAAAATCGATCGCGCAGGATATCCGTTCATCGCCGGAGCGCTCGTGCCCGCCGCCATCGCCGCGGTGGCGCGGCGTCCGGTCATCGCGACTTCGCTCGCGCTCCTCGGTGGCTTCTTCACATTTTTCTTTCGCGATCCGGACCGCCAGGTGCCGCAGGATCCCGACATCATCGTCTCGCCGGCAGACGGGAAGGTGATGATCGCCGGCCCCACCGATCATCGCTGGGCCCCGCCGGGCGAATGGAAGCAGGTGACCATCTTTCTGTCGCCGATGGACGTCCATATGAACCGCGCCCCGATCTCCGGACGCATCACGAAGATCGAGTATCGGCCAGGGAAGTTCCTGCCGGCCTACGACGAGGGATCGAACGACAACGAACTCAACGAGATCTGGATCGATCACGAAGGGGCGACCATCGTCGTACGGCAGGTGGTCGGCATTCTCGCGCGGCGGATCGTGTGCCGCGTCGTCGGCGGGCAAGAGGTCGAACGTGGAGATCGGATCGGCCTGATGAAATTCGGATCGCGAATGGACGTCTTTCTGCCAACGCACGCAGAGCTCAACGTGTCTGTGGGCCAGCATGTCATCGGGGGAGAAACCGTCCTCGCGGTGCTGCACGCCGCCTTCGCCAAGGCTTCGGCGCCCAAGCCGGGCGGGGCTGCCGCTCAGTAAATGCTCCAGAGCCTGCCCCTGCGACGGCGCCGGACGGATCGCCCGCGCCGTTTCAGGCGCGGTGTCTACCTGCTCCCGTCCCTGTTCACAGTGGCGAACCTGTTCTGCGGCTACGCGTGCGTCGTGTACGCGATGCGCGCCGACTTCGACACCGCCGCGCTGCTGATCGGCGTGGCCATGATCGTCGATACGCTGGACGGTTTCATCGCCCGCCTCACGAATACCTCGTCGGCATTCGGTGTGCAGCTCGATTCACTCGCCGACGTCGTCTCGTTCGGCCTGGCGCCGGCGATCCTCGCGTTCGCGTGGGGGCTCTGGCCGCTGCAGCGGTTGGGATGGGCTGTCGGTTTCCTGTACCTCACCGCCGCGGCGATGCGGCTCGCGAGGTTCAACATTCAGACGAATACCGTCTCCGACAAGCGGTACTTCGCCGGCTTGCCGAGTCCGGCCGCCGCGGCGGTGATCGTGTCGACCGTCTATCTGTATCCGAGCGGATTGCATGAATGGAGAGCGGCGCTGCCGGCCCTGGCGCTGGTGCTCGTGCCTGCGCTCTTGATGGTGAGCACGATCCGTTTCAGGAGCGTCAAGGCGATGGAAGTCGGTTGGCGCCGATCGT
>JACDCA010000370.1 GCA_013694635.1 Acidobacteriota bacterium
AGGAAGTAGCCCGCCAGATCGAGCTTCTCGATGAGATCGAGCTCACGCTCGATCTGGCGTCGCGCGCGCTCGCCGTACGGCCGATACCGTCCCCGCGCGCCGGCCTGTGTGATCTTCCTCAGAAACGACGCCATCGTCTCCCCCGCCGGCACGGGGTATTCGGGAAAGCGATAGCCGAGGTCCGACATCGTGTATTCAAGGCGCTCGGCAAGCTCGCATGTACCTGCAAGCGCCTCGGGAAGGTCGGCGAACAGCCGCCCCATCGCGTCCGGCGATTTGAGATAGCGCTCGGCGTTACAGGTCAGCCGTCGCCCTGCGCGCTCGAGTGTCGTCTTGTGACGGATGCACGTGAGGACGTCGTACAGCGGCCGCGATCCGGGCTCGGCGAACCGCACGCCGTTGGTCGCGATCACCGGCACGTGGAATGCCGACGCGAGATCGCGCAGCGCGGCGTTGTCGGATTCTTCCTCACGCAGCAGGTGACGCTGCAGCTCGATGCGCGTATTCGCCGCACCAAACAGCCCGACGATGCGATCGACGAGCCCGCCGACGCCGAAGTGCCGCGCGCCGAGCGCCGCACGGCCGACCAGCGCAACCAGCCCGCCCGTATGGCCGTCGAGCTCCTCGAGTGCGAGCGACCCTTCACCTTTCGGCGACCGCAGCTTCATCTGCGTCAGCAGCCGGCACAGGTTGCGGTAGCCCTCGCGAGATTCGATCAATACCGGTAGAGACACCTTGCGCTGGTCGGAACGAGGGATCAGGGATGAGGAATGAGGAATGGGGAATGTACCTGCAACGAATTTCGAGATTTTCCCATCCCTCATCCCCCATTCCCCATCCCTGCCGAGAGCAATCGTCAGTTCCGCTCCGATGATGGCTTTCACCCCCGCGCGCTTCGCAGCGAGATGAAAGCGTGGTGCGCCGTAGACGCCGTCGCGATCAAGCAGCGCGAGCGCCGGATAGCCGAGCGCCGCGGCGCGGTCGATCAGCGCTTCGGGCAGCGAGGCGCCGTCCAGGAACGAAAACGCCGAGGACGCGTGGAGTTCGATGTACACAGCGATACCGTCGAACGATCAGTCGACGACCGCGTCGAGAAACCACCGCTCACTGGTGCGATCGCGAAAAAGCCTGCAGAGAGACCCATCGCTCAGCGCGAGGTCCCATTCATCTCGATCCCAGTGCGCGCTGGACGCGTTCCACCAGCACCCCGACGAACGCCACGGGCCGGCGGCCCGTTCGACACGGCCGTTCGGCACCCCCTTACGGATAATGGCCACGTGCGCCGGACGTCCGCGCTCGACCGCCACCCGGACGGCAATCGGCGGGCGAAAGCGACGCAAGACAAGAAGGGGTGCGGAGGGGTGCGAGGCGTGCGGAAGGCTGCGGGGCTTGTCCGCCGAAGCCTTGGCGAAGGCGGAAGTGCGGCGTACGCTCGGATTGAACTGCTGCATCTCGAACGCGTCCGGCCGATGCGAATCGAGGAGCGACGGTGAACCGCACCGCGATTCCCCCACGAGCGCATTGAGGCGGGCCGTCAGTGTCGCCAGTGTTTCAGGGGACGGAATGGCGCGCTCGAGCAACGAGTACTGAACGATGCGTGAGGGAGCGGGATCGATTTCGATCGTGACGATGTCGATAGCGGCAGGCGGCGGATGTGACTCGAGGTCGAGCTGGAGCAGCGTCCGCAGCACGCGTGGATCGCGGATCGGCGCGGGCAACTGCAGCATCCGCGCGTGCGTGGTCTTGTCCACGAGCCGCAGATCCACGCGGATCGCCGCCCCTGCGCGGTCGGCGCGTTCGAGCGTGACGGCCAGCGGGTCCAGCAGGCGCGCGAACACGAACGACAGTGGCTCGAGCTCCTCGATCGGCCACTCGAGCTCCATCGACTCAATGAACCGCGGCACGCCGTCGTCGGGCACCAGCGGCCGTGGATCGATGCCGCGCGCCAGGCGCTGCAGCGCGACCCCCTGCTGCCCGAACCGCGCCGACACGTCATCGGACGGGAGAGCGGCAAACTCGCCGACGGCGCGGATGCCCCATCTTTGCAGGATCTCGACGGTTCGAGAAGGGGTGCGGGGGGGGCCAAAGGTGCGGGGAGTGCGAAAGGTGCGGAGGGTGCCGAGGGTGCCGCCGAGATCGAGTGCGGTGAGGACGCTGAGCGGCAGAGCCGCGAGTGCGGCGGCTGCATCGCCCGTCACCACGGACGTCGCCTCCGCTACGGTTAACAGCAGCGACGCGGTCTGCGTCGGCGCGACCGCAATTCGTGCATCGATGCCGCGCTCCATCGCCGCGCGCCGCAGTTCAGCGGCGATGCCGTGCGCATCGCCAAGCAGCCGCCCGAGGCCGCTGACATCCAGTACGACGCACGAGTCGCCGTACCGCTCAATGCGTGGAGAAAAGTCATGCGCCAGGGCAAAGAGGGTCGCCGATTGGGCATCTCGTGTCCTGATGCAGGCGAAACACGTGCGACGTGCGACGTGCGACGTGCTCACGTG
>JACDCA010000381.1 GCA_013694635.1 Acidobacteriota bacterium
CAAGGGGAACGGCGCCGAGGCGCATTTTCTCGCGGCGCTCGCCCGCGGCGAATATCAGCTGCTCCTGACGGCGGCGACGGAATCGAAAGGATTGACGCCGACGCGCGCGATGACGTTCGCTATCGCCGATGCCCTCAGGCGCGTCACTGCCCAGAAAAGGGAGACCTCGCGCGATACGCGTCTGGCGCTGATCCAGCGGCTGCGCGAGATCGGTGGCGGCGACGTTCACGACGCCCTCATCCTGCTGTTGCGGGATTTCGATCCAAAGGTTGCGATTGCCGCCGCTGACGCGATGACGGCGTTGACGGGCTCGTCGTACGCGGCGCAGCCGCAGCCGTTGCCGTTGCAGCCACTCCCGAGCGCCTCGGAGATCGCGACGCTGAACACCCGCCAGGCCGTGCTCGTGATGGAAACCGGAAAGAACATCGAGCTCGAGTTCGATCCCGGCGTCGCGCCCATCACCGCCGTCCGGTTTCTTCGGCTCTCGAACGCGAACTACTTCGACGGCCTGACCTTCCACCGTGTCGTCCCCAACTTTGTCGTCCAGGGGGGCAGCCCGGGTGCGAATGAATACGCGGGCGACGGCCCTTTCCTTCGCGATGAGATCAGCACCAGGACGCACGCTCCGGGCACGATCGGTCTCTCGACCCGCGGTCGCGACACGGGAGACGCGCAACTGTTCCTGAACCTCGTGGACAATCCGCGTCTCGACTTCGAGTACACGATCTTCGGCGACGTCTCCGCCTCCTCTCTCACGCGCATGTACGAGATCCTCGAGGGTGACGTCATCCGCGACGTCCGCTGGGTGCCGAAGCGCCCGAATTGAGCCCTCGGTCGCCTACAGGAGATCAGGAGAGCAGAAGCTTCTGTTGAAAGACAAAAACAAGAGAGGCTTGACTGCATGATGAACGCATGCATAATGCACGCATGCCGTTCAAGGCCGCCGATTCGCTCCTTCCGCTGACGCCGATCTCGTTCGAGATCCTTCTCGCGCTGCTGGACGGTGAGCGGCACGGCTACGCAATCCTGCAGGCGGTCGAAGCCCGATTGTCATCGACGCTACCGTTGCGGACCGGCACGGTCTACCGTGCGCTCGCGCGACTGCTCGACGAGGAGCTGACCGAACGCTCCGGAGGTGAGGGCGCGGGGGATGATCCGCGGCGCCGTTACTACCGGATCACCACGCATGGCCGCGCCGTGGCCAGGGCAGAAGCACGCCGTCTGGCCGATCAGGTGGCTGCGGCACGGGCGCATCGCCTGCTTCCGGAGTCGAAACGGTGACGATCGCGTTCGCTCGCGCGCTCCACCGGGCGGCGCTGATCGCATACCCGCGCAGTTTCCGGCGGCAGTTCGCGACGGAGATCGATCGCATCTTCGTCGAGCGTGTTCAGTGCGCCCGGCAGCAGTCTCGCCTTCGCGCGGTCGTGATTGCCTGCTTCCAAATTGCCGACGCGGTGGCTTCCGGTATCGCCGAACGCACACGCCGCGCCGTCGAGCGATGGGCCTGGCCCCGGCATTCCCACGCAGCACATTCCCGAAGGAGCAACACCTTGACGTTCGATTCGATTCGAGACGACCTGCGCCTGGCGTTGCGGCAGTGCTGGCGCGCGCCGATGTTCGCCGCTCTGACCATCGCCTCGCTGGCGCTCGGGGTTGGCGCCAACAGCGCGATGTTCGGCATCGTCCGCGGCGTTCTGCTGCAGCCGCTGCCGTACAGAGAACCTGACTCGCTGGTGATGATCTGGAGTGACAACACCAAGGCCGGCGAGAGAACCAATCCGGTGTCGCCGGCGAACATCGAGGCGTTCCGCGCCGCACCCTCGCTGGCGCACGTTGAAGGGCTGTATTCATTCCTCACGCCCCTGCAGGTGCGGCTTGGGTCCGAGCCGGAACCAGCGCTTGCGTCGCAAGTTACACCCGGCATGTTCGAGCTGCTCGGCCGTCGGCCGCTCCTCGGGCAGACCCTCGCCGGAAAGAGCGCTCAGTCGGGGGCGGTACTGAGCCACCAGTTCTGGCAGAGACGACTCGGCGCGGATCCGAATGTGGTCGGCCGCACTCTGGACATAGCAGGCGCGCCTGCGCCGGTTCCAATCGTGGGTGTGATGCCAAAGGACTTCACGTTCCCGTACGGATCGATGCTGTGGACGACAGGATTCACCCGCGGAACGAACGTGGACCTGTGGCTTGCCGTCACCCGCGAGCGCGATCCGCGGCTGGTGGACGCGTCCGGTCAGCCGAATCGTTCAATTCACTACTTCGGGGTCGTCGGGCGGGTACGGGAGGGGAGCTCGCTCGAGCGCGTCCGCAATGACCTGGCCGCGATCGCCACGCAGCGTGCGAAGGATTTCCCAGATACGAACGCAGGCTGGGGTGTGACCGTGCGTCCGTTGCACGAACAGACCGTCGGCGCCCTTCGCCCGGCGCTGCTCATGCTGCTCGCCGGCGTCGGCGTCGTCCTCCTGATTACGTGTATCAACGTTGCGAATGTTCTTCTCGCCCGTGCTGCCGGGCGCGGGCGGGATCTCGCGATCCGGTCCGCACTCGGTGCGTCACGACGCAGGCTGATCCAGCAGACGCTGACGGAAAGCGTGGTGCTGTCGTTTGCCGGAGGGATCGCGGGCCTGGCAGTGATGGTGCTCGCAACCCGCGGAATCCTGGCGGTGGCGCCAGCGAACCTGCCACGGCTCGGCGAAGTCTCCGCCGGCGTCCCGGTCGTCGTCTTTGCCCTCGCACTTTCCATCCTTACCGGCCTCGCGGTCGGTCTCATACCCGCGTTCGCAGCCGCGAACTCCCAGGCACAGGACACGCTTCGCGACGGCACTCGCGCAACTGCCTCTCCAGCGCGCCGTCGCACGCGCGCCGCGCTGATCGTCGCCGAAGTCGCACTGGCGATGACGTTGACCGTGTCTGGAGGCTTGCTGCTGCGAAGCTTCGTGTCTGTGCTGCATGTGGATCCGGGCTTCAACGCCGAGCAGCTCCTGACGCTCCAGGTCTCCGTGCCGGCGAAATACACCGACACAC
>JACDCA010000386.1 GCA_013694635.1 Acidobacteriota bacterium
CCGAAGTGCTGGCCCGGCACGCGCTGTCGTGGGATCGCGCCGCGCTCCTGACGCACGGCCGTGATCCGGCGCCTCCCGGGTTCGACGCCGCCTTCGACGAACTGATTGCGCGCCGCGTTCGACGCGAGCCGGTCGCGCAGATCATCGGCCATCGGGAGTTCTGGGATCTCGACTTCGAGGTCAACGCCGACGTGCTCATGCCACGACCGGAGACCGAATTCATCGTCGAGGAAGCGATCGACTTCTCGCGGGAGTCGGCGTGCGGCTTGATTCTCGATGTAGGCACCGGCAGCGGCTGCATCGCGGTGTCGATCGCCCATGCACTTCCGGCTGTCCGTGTGACCGCGACCGACTGCTCGAGCGCAGCGCTGGCCGTCGCGCGAAGGAACGCGGCGCGTCACCAGGTCGCGGATCGGTTAACGTTCATCGAGACTGACCTCATGGCGGGCGTGACGGGGCCATTTGACCTCATTGTTTCCAATCCGCCGTACGTTCCCGAGAAGGCCGCCAGGGCCATGCAGCCAGAGGTCCTCGAGTTCGAACCGCATGGCGCCCTGTTTGGAGGAGTCGACGGGCTCACGCTCATCCGCCGTCTTCTTCAAGAGGCCCGGGCATGCCTTGCTCCCGACGGCCGCCTGGTTGTTGAATTCGGATTTGGCCAGGACGATGACGTCCGGGGGCTGGCGGAGCAGAGTGGCTGGACCGTCGTACGCCTGAGAGAGGATCTGCAAGGCATCCCCCGCACGGCGGTCCTGAGTCACCGACACCGGTAGTCCAGCCCTTCAGGACTGCTTGAAACATGGTCGACTGCCTCTTCTGCCGAATCATCGCGGGTGAAATCCCCGGCGCATTCGTCCATAAGGACGACCGACTCGTCGCCTTCAAGGACGTGAATCCGCAGGCGCCAATGCACGTGCTGGTCGTCCCGAGGCGTCACATCGCCACGCTCAACGACCTGAGCGCTGAGGACGATGCGCTGCTTGGGGAGATGACGCGGGTCGCGGGGAACATCGCGAAACAACACGGCCACGCGGAGCGCGGCTACAGGACGATCTTCAACTGCAACGCGGCCGCCGGCCAGACGGTCTTCCACATCCACATGCACGTGCTCGGCGGACGCAGTTTCGCCTGGCCGCCCGGATAGCATGAATATACGTCCGCTCACCTCGCTCGAGGACTGCCGCAAGGTTGCGGAGCTCGAAAGAACTGTCTGGGGCTATACCGACGCCGAAGACGTGGTTCCACCGCCGGTGCTGATCGTGTCGATCAAGCGCGGCGGCGTGCTGCTCGGGTCGTTCGACGATGCGGGCGAGATGAACGGGTTCGTGTATTCGATGCCGGCGCTGAAAGATGGACGCGCCTCGCAATGGTCGCACATGCTCGGTGTCACGGCGGAGGCACGCTCGCTCGGTCTCGGAACGAAACTCAAGCTCGCGCAGCGGGATGCGACGCTGGGCATGGGACTCGATCTCATCGAATGGACCTACGATCCGCTTCAGGCGGCCAACGCGCACCTCAATTTTGCAAAGCTGGGGATCGTCGTCACTGAGTACGAAGAAAACATTTACGGCGAGTCGAGCAGTCCACTGCATCGAGGAACTCCGACGGACCGCTTCGTTGCCGAGTGGAAGCTGCGCGAGCCACATGTCGAGCGTCGGATTGCTTCGATCGGAAGCGCCGTGATCAGAGACGCGGCGATCGCGGATGCGCCGGTGGCCAACCCGTCACGACCGGGTGAACCCTGGATCGAACCGACGGAGGGGAATCTGTTTCTGACCGACCGCAGGCTGCTCGTCGAGATTCCGACCGGCTTCGGCGACATGCAGCGCGAGGCACCGGACCTCGCGCTGGCCTGGCGTCTGGCCACGCGGCGGATTTTCCAGACGTATCTTGGCCGCGGCTACCGCGTCGTTGATTTCTTCCTCGCGCGCAACGCCCGGCGGGGGCAATATCTCCTGAACGCTGAACCATGAAGGCGGAAACGCGGGCGGTGTTCTTCGACGTCGACTTCACGCTGATCCACCCGGGACCGATGTTCCAGGGGACGGGCTACCGCGACTTCTGTGACCGGTACGGAGTGACGGTCGACGTGGACGCGTTCGAGCGCGCGGTGACCGAGGCATCGGCGCTCCTCCAGGAACCTCTCGAGATCTACGACCCGGAGTTCTTCGTCCGCTACACGAGCCGGATCATCGACGGGATGGGGGGCTCAGGGCCTGGCGTGGAGGCTGCCTCGCGCGACATTTATTCAGAGTGGGGGGCGTGTCACCACTTCGATCTCTATGAGGATGTGCCGGAGGTGCTTCGAAGGATCCACGCGGCAGGCATCCAGATTGGCCTCATCTCGAACACCCAGCGGTGTCTCGCGTCGTTCCAGTCGCATTTTTCCCTGGACGGTCTCTTCGCTGTCGCGCTGTCGTCGTACGAACACGGGTTCATGAAGCCGCACCCCAGCATCTTTCACGCGGCCCTCCAGCAGGTGAGCGCGACGCCCGCACAGGCCGTCATGGTGGGCGACAGCCTGCTGCACGATATCGAAGGTGCGCGCAGCATCGGAATGCGCGGCGTCCTCGTGGCCCGGGCCCGGACGCCCGACCCCTGCCCAGACGACATCCCCGTCATCCGCTCACTGCACGAACTGCCCGCATTGCTACAACTATGAACGCTGAACGCTGAACAGCTCTTGACAGTCCGCATTCCCGGTTCATAGTTCATCATTCATAGTTCGTAGTTTCTTAGGGTCCTGCAACCGCGAAGGACGCCCGGTTGATAGCGAGCAATTCTGCCGCCGCCGCACGGACCTCTTCGAGCGTCACCTGCTGCAGCAGCGACGGCAGCCGGCGGTCGTAATCGAGCCCAAGTCCGAACTGCTCGCACGATTGCAGGAATTCGGCGATGCTCTCGTTCGTTTCCAGCAGCCGCGGGATCCATCCGATCAGCGAGGCGCGGGTTTCCTCGACCTCGGCTGGTGTTGGCCCGTCGCGGCGCATCCGCTCGACTTCCCGATCGATTGCCGCCAGAGCCCGGGTGACGTTGACCGGGT
>JACDCA010000397.1 GCA_013694635.1 Acidobacteriota bacterium
GCCGCGGC
This sequence comes from Acidobacteriota bacterium, assembly GCA_013694635.1. Taxonomy (GTDB): domain Bacteria; phylum Acidobacteriota; class Vicinamibacteria; order Vicinamibacterales; family 2-12-FULL-66-21; genus JACDCA01. The sequence goes on from JACDCA010000397.1 coordinate 9, forward strand.
GCGCGCTGCCGCGATCTCACCTTCGGGATCAGCCAGCCGATTGAATGCGGTTGGCGCGAGCATCACTGGCAGCGCCAGCTTCTCTCCCAGTACGGTCGTCGCCAGCTCCACGTTGCTGACGTCCACGAGCACGCGTGGACGCAGCACGATGTCGTCGAATGCGGCGCGGTTGGCGGCGAGTGTCCGTTCGTCCCCCGCCGCTCCAGCGTAATAGTCGTACGCGGATTTCTCCATCCGCTGCCGCGCCAGGGCCTCGTAGTCGTCGATGGTCTGGGGTGTCATCGGGGCGGCAGATTATGACACGTGCGACGTGCGACGTGCGAGGTCGACGTGCGACGTGCGATCCACCTTCGCGCTTCGCGCTACGGTGGGACAGGCGGGCTGATGCGCTGGTGTTAAGTTACGTTCTGCGAGGTGCGGTAGTGCGCGTGTCAGAAGAACTCGAAGGGCAGTTTGGGGAAATCGACATTTATCTGTTCGACCAGCTGCTGCGCGGCCGGTTCGACGACCGCCGGCGGATACTTGACGCCGGCTGCGGTGGCGGGCGCAACCTTCCGTACTTCGTCTCGCACGGTTTCGATGTGTGCGCGATCGACGCTGATGCGTCTGCGGTCGCTGCTGTACGGCGGATGGCACCGGCGGCCGACGTGAGGCACGGTCAGCTGACGGCGCTGCCGTGGGACGCCGACAGCATGGACGCGGTGATCGGCAGCGCCGTGCTGCACTTCGCCCAGGACCGCCAGCCCTTCGAAGCCATGGTTCGGGAGATGTGGCGCGTGCTGCGCCCCGGCGGCCTTTTCTTCGCGCGGCTCGCGTCGAGTATCGGCATCGAGTCCCTCCTGCCGTCCTCGACCGGACGCCTGCGGCTGCCCGACGGCAGCGATCGGTTCGTCGTCGACGAACAATTACTGCTGGATCTGACGCGCGAATTGAATGGCTCGCTGCTCGATCCGATCAAGAGCACGAACGTCCAGAATCAGCGCGTCATGACGACGTGGGTCCTGGAAAAAACGTAACCACAGAGACACAGAGGCCACAGAGATTCTTTGGGTTTGAGAAACAGAAAAATTCTGTGTCTCTGCGCCTCTGTGGTGACTTCTCAGAGGTCGTAACGCAGCGCGATCGCCGGGTCAGTTCGCGCCGCGCGCATCGCGGGGAGATAGCTGGCAAGCAACGCGGTCGCACCGAGCCCCAGGGCGACGGTAGCGTAGGTGACCCCGTCGAGCGCGCTCACGCCGAAGAGGAGCGTGGACATCAGCCGCGTCAGCGCTGCCGCCCCGGCGACGCCGAGCACGAGGCCGATGGCGGTCAGCACCATCCCGTGCCGCAGGAACAATACGCTCACGTCCCGACGCGCCGCCCCAAGCGCGATGCGGATGCCTATCTCGCGCGTCCGCTGCGTGGCGATGTACGAGATGACGCCATAGATTCCGACGATCCCCAGCAGCAGCGCGACGCCGGCCGCAATGCTGAGTATCACCAGCGCGAAAGAGGTCTGCGCCATCGATTCGGCACGGATCTCGTCAAGTGTCTGCACAGACGCAAGCGGGACGCCGGGGTTGACGGCCCAGATCGCCTGTTGCACTTCCGTGAGGAGCGTCGGGGAATCACCTCGCGCGGAGCGGATCACAAATCCCATCGTCCGCTGGACCATCCGCGAGTCGGTCCACATCTTGTCGACGACCATCGGCCAGTAGACGATCGTTGGCGCCGGCTGGGTCACGCCGTTGTCGCGGACGTCGGCGACGACCCCGACAATAGTGCGCCAGTCGTTGTTCGGCGTGTTGCGGATCCGTTTGCCGAGCGCCAGGGCGGGATCTTTCCAGTACTCGCGCGCAAGATTCTCCGTGACCAGGACGACGGGTGCGACCGTGTAGACATCGTTCCACGTAATATCCCGGCCGGCCAGCACCGCATTCCCCATCGTCCCGAAATAGTTTTCGCCGATCCATTTGAATCGCCGGATCGTGGGGATGCGCCCCTCGGGTGTGGGGAAGTCCTCGACGAAGATGGGATCGTTGCTGTCGTAGCCGTCCATCGTGATGGACGAAGACAGGCCGACCGACGTGACGCCGGGGACCTGTTCCACCCGGCGCAGCATCTGTTCGTACGTTCTGGCGGTCTGCACTTCGTCCTTGATCAGCGACTCGGGGATGGCGATCCGCAGTGTCAGCACCTCTTCGGGCTTCGTGAAACCCGGGTCCACGTGACGCATCGCCTGGAACGTGCGGATCATCAGGCCCGAGGCAACCAGGAGTACCACCGCCAGCGCGATCTCGACCACGACGAGCGTGTTTCGCGCGCGGTGGCGTTCGCGACCGGCGCTCGAGAGCCGCCCGCCCTCTTTCAGGGCCGCGGAGAGCCGCGGCCGCGCGAACTTCAGCACCGGAATCGAGCCAAAGAGCAGTCCGGCGGCGAGCGAAAGGCCGACCGTAAACAGGATGACGACCGGATCCAGCGTGATCTCCGCCAGCCGGGGCAATCCGTCCGGCGCGATTGCCTGGAGCGCCTGCAGCGCTCCATAGGCGAGCAGTAGTCCGGCAGCGCCACCGATCGCCGCCAGCGTCAGCGACTCCGACAGCAACTCCCAGGTGAGGCGGCGCCAGCTCGCGCCCAGTGCCGCGTGGATCGCCAGCTCCTGCTGCCGCCCTTCGGCGCGAACCAGAAAAAGGTTCGCGACGTTGGCGCAGGCGATCAGGAGCACGAATCCGACGGTCCCGAGCAGGATCCATAGCATCGGGCCGATGTCGCCGACGACGTCATCCGACAAGGGACGCAGGCGCGGCCCGATCTTCGCGTCCGCGAACATCGCTTTGGTAAAGCCCTTTGGCATCGGAAAGCGCTCCACGATCAGCGGCAGCATCCTGGCGACATCCGCATTGGCATGTTCGATGGTCATGCCGGGCTTCAGACGTGCGATCCCCTGGTAGCTGAAGTTGGCGGCGAAAATCTTCGCCCGATCGAAATGGAACGGAAGAAGTACCTGCGGCTTACGGTCCAGGAACTGAAAGCGCGCGGGAAGGACGCCGATGATCTGATGGGGCTTCCCATCGATCGTGAGCGACTTGCCCACCGCCCCGGGATCGCCGCCGAATCTCCGCTGCCAGAACGAATGCATGAGCATCACGGTGTCGGCAGAGCCGGGGGAGTCGTCTTGTTTGGTGAAATGGCGTCCGACGACCGGGTCGACGCCTAAAATCCGCAGCGTGCCATCGGTGACGTGAAGCCCCAGCACGCGCTCGGGCTCGCCGGATCCGGTGATCGAAACGGAGGTGCCGTCCCACAGGCCGATGTCCTCGAACGAGCGCCCCTCCTCGCGATACACGAAATAGTTCGAGGGGCCCATGTTGAGCCGCGGAATGTTGATCCCCGGAGCCGTGTGCCAGACGCCGACCAGCTGATCCGCGTCCTTGAACGGCAACGGCTTGAGCAGCACGCCATTGACGACGCTGAAGATGGCCGCATTTGCGCCGATGCCCACCGCGAGGGTGACGACCGCAACGGCGGTAAACAGCGGGGTGCGCAGCAGGCGCCGCACGCTTCTGGTCAATCGGTTGGAAGCAAGGGCCATCACGGGAGTTTAGACGGCAAAGCGGGTCCCGGCGTTCGGCGTGTGGCACAATCAGTGGTTCACACTGAATCAAGGGGAGTGCACATGACGTTTCGAGCCCTGACAGCCGCGCTCGCGCTCACGGTGATAGCCGCTGCGCCTGCCGCGGCGCAGTCGGACGCCCAGCAGGACCGCGACAGAGCCGCGGCCTACCTCGAAGAGACCCGCGCGAAGTTTCTGAAGTCGATCGAAGGGGTGAGCGACGCTCAGTGGACGTTCAAGCCGACGCCGACGGCGTGGTCGATCGCCGAGGTCGCCGAGCACATCGCGATCAGCGAGTCGACGATCCTCGGAATGATCCAGGAGAAGATGCTGCCGTTGCCGGCGCCGAAAGCCGGCGAGACCATGCCGGACGACAAAGTGATCGCCGCGCTCGTCGACCGGACGTCGAAATTCCAGGCGCCGGAAATGCTGAAGCCGGTCAACAAATGGGCGACCAAAGACACGCTCGTCAAGGACTTCAACGCGGCGCGCGACAAGACGATCGAGTTCGTCAAGACGACAAAAGAAGACCTGCGCGCGCATGCGGCGCCGCATCCCGCCCTCAAGACGCTCGACACCCACCAGTGGGTGCTCCTCATCGGCGGCCACAGCGCGCGTCACACGCTCCAGATCGACGAAGTGAAGACGGCCGCCGGCTACCCGAAGAACTAGGAAGCCAGCAACGCCGCCTCTGACAGAAACGCCCGTATCGCCTCGAGCATGGTGGCGGCGTCGACGTCCGCGGGGTCGATGTGGCCGCCCCGGACCTCGACGAATCGTTTCCGTCCGGGGGCGGCGTCGAAGAGCGTGCGTCCTTCGGCGATGGGGATCACGGTGTCCTCGGGGCTGTGAAGAAACAGTGTCGGCACGGTAATCCGGTCGATTTTTCTGATCGACTCGAACGGGTTCCGCATCACCAGCCGGATCGGCATCCACGGGTACTCGCGCTCGCCGATCGCGACCAGCGAGGCCGGGGCGCCTTCCAGGATCAGGGCGGCCGCGCCCACGGTCGACGCGACGTTCACTGCGATTGCGGAACCGAGCGACCAGCCGTAGATGACGATCCGCTCGGCGGGGACACGCAGAGTCTCCCGCAGGTAGCGATAGCCGTTGTGCGCATCCTCGGTGACCGTGGATTCGGTCGGCGTACCGGCGAGCCCGGCGAAGCCGCGATATTCCGGGGCGAATACGTTCAAGCCGAGCGTTCGCAAGTGCTCGTAGCGCACGATGTTCACGCGGCTCGCGATGGTGGCGGCATTGCCGTGAAGAAACAGAACCCAGGGCGCCGTCTCGGCGTTCGCCGATTGCCGCATGATCCAGGCGAATTGCCGGGCGCCATCGGGGCGAGAGAGTTCTACCTGCTGGAAGGGCTCGACCGGGCGCGATTGGGCCAGAGGCCGTCCCGCGGCGAACACGAGCCGTGTCTCCTGGGTCATCAGGTACCCACCGCCGCGGAATAGCCGACAGCGGCGGTTACCGCTATCGTTACCAGGATGCGACGGACCGGTCGCATCGTCATCGCGCGCCCGGGCTGACCGGGCGCCATAGGAGTTTCCACTGCCGTTCAACAGTCTTCATCTCGACCCGAGCCTGATCAAGAGCATACGCGAGCTGGGATTCACCCGCCCCACGCCCGTGCAGGCTGACGCCATCCCCCCCGCGATGGAGGGG
>JACDCA010000398.1 GCA_013694635.1 Acidobacteriota bacterium
CCCCCGCACCGTCGTCGCCGCCAAGCTGATGGCGCTCGTGGCGTACGTCGGTCTGGTGGCTGTGGCGATGCACGGGGTGGGATCGATCTTCTGGGGAATGATTCTCGGCGACAAGGTGTCGCTGTTCTTTTCGTTGCGCGGGATCGTGGCTCACTTCGCCGCAAGCGCCGCGGCGAGCATGTCCGTCCTGCTCGGGGTCGCGGCGGCGCAGGGGCTCACGTTCGCGCTTGTCGGCCCGCGGCTGTTTCGCCGGGTGTCAACGGTGCTGCAGATCGTCGTGGTCGGGCTCATGGTGCTCTGCTTGCCGCGTTGCCGACGATGAACACGGCGATCGTGGAGACGCTGGCCGGCGGCTCGAAGGCGGAGCCGTGGATTCTGTCGCTTCCACCCGTGTGGTTTCTGGGACTCTACGAGTGGCTTCTCGGCACCAGCGATCCGTTGTTGCTGGAGCTCGCGCGCCGTGCGGTCATGACGATCGCCGTCACTGCCACCGCCACGCTCGTGAGTTATCCCCTCGCGTATCGAAGGCTGATGGTCTCGATGGTCGAAATGGGAAGCGAGCCGCGGAACCGGATCGTGCGGACCCTGCACGCTGCGGTCATCCGCGCCGCGGGGAGGCAACCGGGCGCACAGGCGGCGGCCGCGTTCTTCACCGCGACCATCGCACGCGTCGATCGTCAGCGGTTCGTGCTGGCGATTTCGGTTGGCCTGGCGATCGCCTGGGGACTGCCGGGTTTGCGCGCGTACGCGCCCTCAGCGATGCCATCGCCGGAGTTGCTCGCCCTGCCGATGGCCATCATGATGTTTCTCACTGCCGGTCTGAGAATCGCCGCGTCGTTGCCTTCGGACGTCCGCGCCGCGTGGCTGTTCGAGGTGCACGACCTGTCCCGGCCGGATGCACGGCGGGCGCTCGAGCGAACCATGCTCCTGCTTGGCGTTGCCCCTGCGGTCCTGATCTCGACGCCGGCCTACTGGGCACTTTGGGGCAGCAACGTGGCTTTGAGTCACGCGGTCGTCATGAGCGCGCTCGGCCTGGCGCTGGTCGAGCTGCTCATCTGGCACTGCGACGGCATGCCATGCGGGCAGCGCTGGACACCCGCCCGCATGGATTTCGGCCGCCGGTGGCCGCTGCATCTCGCCTTATTTCTGATCGTAGTGTGGGTGATCCCGCGGATCGAGCTCGTCCTCTTCGGGAGGCCATATGCCTTTGTCTTTTTCAGCGCCTTCCTCGTGGTTCTTGCGCTATGCGTGCGCTACACCTCGGCCCGCCATCAGATCGTCCCGGTCTACGAGGACGTGGATCCCGTCGCCGGCGTCCTGCGTCTGAATTGAAAAAGGGGACAGCCACCTTTTTACGGTTAATGTAAAAAGGTGGCTGTCCCCTTTTTCGGAGGTCAGATGCGAGTTTCAAGATGGACGCTTGGCGTCGCGGCGATGGTGGTAACGGCGTCCCTGGCCGCCGCGCAGGCTGGACGCGGACAGTCGCAGCGCGTTCAGATCAAGCCCGGTGAGGAATGCCCGCCGGGGATGACGGAGGTTCGGCCACAGAGCTGCGCGGCTCCCGAAAAACCTGCCCCCAGCATCGTCGACTACCGCCCGCGGTCAACCGTCGTCGCTGCGGAGCACTTGGTGCCTAAAGCGAAGTTTCCGGTCATCGATATTCACAACCACACCGACATCGGCGCCGGAAACATCGAGCAGATGATCCGCGACATGGACGAGCTCAACCTCCGCGTCCTCGTCAATCTCACCGCCGCGGGCAGGGGCGGTGCCGCCCACCTGAAAGAGAACGTGGCGTTCCTGCGCAGCTCCCCGCACCGGGACCGCTTCCGCGTCTTCGCCTGGGTCACCTGGGATGGCGCCGGTACGGCCGAATGGCGCGATCGCGAAGTGAAGTCACTACGGCAGCAGATCGCCGACGGCGCGATCGGGCTCAAGATTGCGAAGAATCTTGGGTTGAGCGCGAAGAAAGCCGACGGGTCGCGTCTGAAGGTGGACGACCCGGATCTGGATCCCATCTGGCAGGTCTGCGCCGACGCGAAGATTCCCGTGATCATCCACACGGCCGATCCTCAGCAGTTCTTCGTGCCCGTCGATATGCACAACGAGCGCTGGCTCGAGCTCAACCTGTTTTCCAACCGTAACTTTCCCCAGGATAGATACCCGTCGTTCGAGACAGTCACCGGCGAGCGCGACCGGATGTACAAGCGCAATCCGAAGACGACGTACATCGGCGCGCATTTCAACTGGTACGGCAACGATTTCGGAAAAGTCGCAAAACAGCTCGACGAGACGCCGAACCTGGTGCTCGAAGTCGGCGCCGTCCTCTACGAGTTCGGCCGACAGCCGCGCGCGGCGCGGGAGCTGTTCACCAAGTACCAGGACCGCGTGCTGTTCGGCAAGGACGCCTACGAGAAGAGCGAGTACCCATACTACTGGCGCGTGTTCGAAACGAAGGACGAGTATTTCGACTACTACCGCGACTATCACGCCTTCTGGAAGCTGTATGGCATGGACCTGCCGGACGAGATCCTGAAGAAGCTGTATTACAAGAACGCGCTGCGCATTGCACCTGGCCTGCCGCAGACCGGCTGGCCGCGATGAATCGCCGCTAGCGC
>JACDCA010000414.1 GCA_013694635.1 Acidobacteriota bacterium
GTTCAAGCTGGGTGCGATGTGCAGCGGTGGCGCGCGTTTCATCATCGGCGAAGCGGCGCGTTATGCCTTGCAGCGCCGTCAGTTCGGGCGGCCGATCGCGGACTTCGGAGCCATCCGCTACAAGCTCGCAGAAATGATCGTGCGGCAGTACGCGGCCGAGAGCATGCTCTATCGCATCGCCGGCCTGCTCGATGGGTCGATGGCGGGACGGCACGACGGCGATGCGCTGCTGTCGGCGCTCGAGGAATACGCCATCGAGGCGTCGATCGTGAAAGTCGCAGCCAGCGAGACCCTCGATTACGTCGTGGACGAGAACGTCCAGATCCACGGGGGCAACGGATTCGTCCGCGACTACGACGCCGAGCGCCACTACCGTGACGCGCGCGTGAACCGCATCTTCGAAGGAACGAACGAGATCAACCGCCTGCTCATACCCGGAATGCTGGTAAAACGCGCAAGCGGGCGGTTCGCTGTAGAGGCCGGCTCTCGCCGGCCTGAGGATGGCCGGCCTGACGGCGAATCCCTCGACGCCATGAAAACGGCCGCGCGCCTGGTGCTCTCGACCGCAGCGGAGAAGTTCGGCGACAAATTCGGCGAGCAACAGTTCGTCCTGCTCCCCGCGGCCGACATCCTGATCGACGTCTTCGCCGCAGACAGCGCAATGGCGCGAGCGAAGGGAAACCTGCATGAGGCGGCCGCAACGGTGTTCGTGAACGATGCGGCGGACCGTGTGGAGGTCGCCGCGCGAACCGCTCTAGCCGCAATGCTCGACGGCAGCGAGCTGGAATCCGCCGTCCGCACCGTCCGCGACATGTTCAATCGCAGACCGGTGAAGACCGCGCATCTCAGGGACGAGCTCGCCGCCGCCGCGCTCACTCTGGGGCACTATCCCTTTGCGTAAGCTCGCCCCCGCGATTGTGATCGTCGGGTCGCTTCTCGCCTGCGACGTGAAGCCGGCGCCGCAGGCCGACGTCGCGACGTGGCGCGCCGAGAAGGACCAATTCATGCGATCGACTGAATCGCCCGTTCCGGCGGAGAGGCGACCTGACTTTCCGCCGCTGATTTACTTTCCCATCGACCCGGGTTACCAGGTGCCGGCCGGCCTGACCGTGACGCCGGGATCGGAGGTACTGCAGCTCCCGACCTCGACGGGCCTCCGCCGCGAGATGCGCCGAATCGGGACCCTGCGTTTCACGCTTCAGTCGCGGGAGCTCACCCTGACGGCGTTCGTCGATACCGCGGGGAACGACATGCGGCGCCTCTTCGTCCCGTTCGGGGACCTGACCAACGGCAACGACACGTATCCTGGCGGCCGTTACCTCGACCTCGATCGCACCGCCACGGGCTTCTACGACCTCGACTTCAATCGCGCCTACAACCCGTTCTGCGTGTTCAACGAGAAATACGACTGCCCTCTGCCTCCCCGCGAGAACCGGCTGACCGTTCCCATTCGTGCCGGCGAACGATTGAGCAAACCTAAGGTGTCCTGACCTCCTGACCTTCTGTGAAAAGACTCGCGACCGCAGTGGTGTTCGACTTCGATGGCGTTCTGGCGAACTCCGAACCGCTGCACCTGATGGCATGCCAGGAGGTCTTCTCGTCGATCGGTGTCGAGTTGACGCGTGACGATTACTACGCGCACTACCTGGGGTACGACGACCGGGAGATGTTCAGAAGGCTCGGGGAGCGGCAAGGCCTGGCCCTGACCGGCGAAAAGGTGGGATCGCTGATCGAAGCCAAGGCCCGTGTCTTCGATGAGGTCATCGAGCGGACGGACGTCCTTTATCCAGACGCCGCGGACTGCATCCGGGCGCTCGCGCAGCAATTCCCCCTTGGTATCGCCTCCGGCGCGCTTCGGCACGAGATCGAGATGATCCTCGCCCGCGCACGCCTCGACCACTGCTTCCGCTTCATCGTCGCGTCCGGCGACACGCCGAACAGCAAGCCGTGGCCGGACCCATACGTGCGCGCGGCGCAGCTCCACGGTGTCGAGGCTGCCGAGTGCGTTGCGATCGAAGACTCGCGGTGGGGCATCCAATCGGCGAAGGCCGCGGGCCTCAAGTGCGTCGGCATCACCACGTCGTATCCGGCCGAGCAGCTGCGCGCCGCGGACCGCGTCGTCGGATCCCTCGCGGAGTTCACCCCCGATCTGATTCGGGCTCTGTGATTCGTTTTACAATCCGCTGAGTGCAGTTCGCCTTGAACCTGCAGGCCCGGACGCTGGAAGTGGCGGCCGAACTCGAGCGCGCGCTGAACGCGCCCGGGAAAGACCTCGCGTCTGCGGCTTTCACGATCGCACGGGTGGAATATCCGGCGCTCGACACCACGCGATATCTCGAGCGCCTCGACGAAATGGCGGCGCGCGCGTCGCTGCGGCTCGGTGGCGCGGTGACGACCTCTTCCGACTCCATCACCGCCTTCAACGAGTTCCTGTACGACGAGGAAGGATTCACCGGGAACCGCGAGCACTACGACGATCCTCGGAACAGCTACCTGAACGAAGTCCTCGATCGCCGAACGGGGATTCCGATCAGCCTGGCCGTCCTCTACCTGGAACTCGCGCGCCGGACGGGTCTAGGCGTCAGCGGCGTCAACTTTCCGGGCCATTTTCTGCTGCGTGCAACCGGGGCGTCCGCCGCCGACGACCTCATCATCGATCCGTTCCACGGCGGCGCCATGCTGTCGGAGTACGACTGCCGCCAGTTGCTCCAGAACCACGTGGGCGACGAAGCCGGGTTCGACCCCTCGCTGCTCGCCCCCGCGACCCGTCACGACATCATCGTGCGGATGCTCGTCAACCTGAAACGGCTGTACGTGAGGATGCGGTCGTTCCCGCAGGCCCGCTTCGTGTCGACCCTGCTGCTCACGGCAGATCCATCGGCCGTTCACGAACTTCGCGATCGCGGGCTTCTTGCGTATCACCTCGAGGACTTTGCTTCTGCGCTGCGCGACCTCGAGGAGTACCTGCGGCTGTCGCCGCTGGACGCCGGCTACGACGAACAGGAATTCACGATCAGTGAAGAGGGGGACGAAGCAGATCAGGAGGGTGGGGGCGGCGACGAGGGCGACGGAGGCGAGACCACGCGCGTCATCGACCACGTGAAGGCGCTGCGCCGGCGTGTCGCGGGCTTTAATTAACCGTCCTTGCGCGACCAGTCGTAGGGCAGCGTGCCGTGCGGCTCGACCCGGAATTCGTCGGGCTCGGCGTAGTTGTATGGCACGGTCGGAATATTCACGACCAGCGACATCTCCTCGCTGATGCACTTCCATCCGTGATAGACGAGCTTCGGGACGACGATCAGCTGCGGACGCTGCACGCCGAGAAAGAACTCGTCCACCGTCCCTTTCGTCGGTGAATCGTCCCGCGTATCGATCATCACGAGCTTGACCATCCCGGCGACGCAGATGAAGTGATCGACCTGCACCTTGTGGTAATGCCACGCCTTGACCACGCCGGGATAGGTCGCCGACACGTATGCCTGCCCGAACGCCGTGAACGCCGGATCGTCGGACCGGAGCATCTCCATCAGATATCCGCGCTCGTCGGGAATGACCTTGAGGTCCTTCACCGTCACGCCGTCGATCCGCGGCGCCTTGCTGACGGCGTCGGTGTAGGGCTTCACGTCCATTGTTCCTGCCTGGCGCCGGGGATCCGCTCCTGCAGCATGTTCAGCAGGTACTGGCCGTACGCGCTCTGCCGCAGCGGGCTGGCGAGGCGGTGGACCTGCGCGGCGTCGATGTATCCCCTCCGGTACGCGACTTCTTCGGGACACGCGATCTTCAGGCCCTGCCGTTTCTCGACGGTTGCGATGAACGTGGACGCGTCGTGCAGCGACTCGTGGGTGCCGGTGTCGAGCCAGGCGGTGCCGCGTCCGAATAGCTCCATCCGGAGCGTGCCGCGCCGCAGGTACTCGACGTTGACGTCCGTGATCTCGAGCTCGCCGCGGGCGGAAGGCTTCAGGCTGCGCGCGATTTCGACGACCGCGTTGTCGTAGAAGTACAACCCCGTCACCGCGTAATGCGACTTCGGCTTCTCCGGCTTCTCCTCGATGCTCAGCACGACGCCGGTGGCGTCGATCTCCGCGACACCGTAACGCTCGGGATCCTTCACGTAATAGCCGAAGACCGTGGCTCCCTTGTCACGCCTCGCCGCCGTCTGCAACAGCGCGCTCAGCCCCTCGCCATGAAAGATGTTGTCGCCGAGAATCAGGCAGGCAGGATCGCGTCCGATGAACGGTGCGCCGATCACGAATGCCTGCGCGAGGCCTTCGGGCTTCGGCTGCGGCGCATACGAGAACCGCATCCCCCACTGGGCGCCGTCGCCGAGCAGCTCCTCGAACCGCGGCAGCTCCCCGGGGCTGGAGATCACCAGGACGTCACGGATGCCGGCGAGCATCAGCGTCGACAGCGGGTAATACACCATCGGCTTGTCGTACACCGGCAGCAGCTGTTTGCTGACAACGCGTGTGAGCGGAGAGAGACGGGTGCCGGCACCGCCGGCGAGAATGATGCCCTTCATGGAAACTATGAACTATGAACTATGAACTATGAAGGCGGGGGGGTCAAAAAAAGGACCGTCCCTTTCTCAAGGAACGGTCGCCCTCGCAGGGTGCTTCCGAACGGCGAGAATACGTGCGACGTGCTACTCGATGAACTGCAGGCCGACGACGATGCCTTCGGGGCGCGACTCGATGCGTGAGACGCGCGCCTGGCTGGCCACTTCGTCCACGCTGCCTGGTGCGCCCGCGAGCGTCACGCGGACGATGTCCCCCGGCGTCAGCGACGGACTCAGGAGCACCGAAATGCCGCTGGCGCTGATGTTGTGCCCGGTCATCGGCGCGCCGTCGACCAGCACGACTTCTGAATACGGCGTCCGCACGGCGCGGCGATCTTCCTGCTGAACGAGGACGGGGCGGTCGGCGCGAATAGCGAACATATCGGTGCGTACCTTCGAAAGAGTGACCTT
>JACDCA010000463.1 GCA_013694635.1 Acidobacteriota bacterium
GGCAGGACGAGGGCAAACTCGACGAGCTGGGCACCCCTCTCGGATCGGAGCAATCCAGAACGTTTCCTTACTTGAGCCATAACGTCACCAGCGTTCCAACTGCAATCGGGACCGCATAGGCCAGGCGAGGTCCGCGGTGCCCCGAAAGCGTCATTTCTTCAACCGGCCGGATCCCTGACATGCGCCACTGCATGAGGAGCGAAAACAAATTGGCGAGGGCCGTCCGGAGGTAGCCGTAAAACAGGGCGATCAAAAGACCGAGAACTCCACCCGCAACCGACGTGATCAGAGCAACCCAGATGACTTGAGCGGGGCCGAGCCACGCTCCTACAGCGGCGAGGAGCTTCACGTCCGCCGCACCCATCCCGCGGAGGGCGAAGATCGGAAAGAAAAGGGCGGCGCCAACAAGCCATCCTCCAGCGCTCACTGCCAGACCCGATACGCCGGCGGTTGCCGCATGAAACGCGATGGCGACACCGGCAGCGCCCAGCGTCAGCGCGTTTGGAATGCGCCGGATCCGAAGATCCGGAATGCAGGCGAGGAGCACCAGCGCGCCCGCGGCGATGTGTGTAGCCGACATAATTGTGTAAACCTAACTGTTACTGAGGATCGGGGGTGGCTGCGCCAAGTGCCTGAACATCCGTGTCTGCCTCGCCGTATGCGACACCCACCCTGCCGGCGATGAACTGCCAGGTCACGATGGAGGCAATCCCGATCAGCGCGGTCAGCAACGCGTATTCGACAATGTCCTGGCCCGATTCCTCGTGGAAGAGCCGGTGCACCACCGAGGATAAGAGCTTGAATGTCATGGAATGGCGGCGGCGAGTGCATCACCTGCCCTGCCCATAAACTCGCGCATCTGGCTCAGGTTTAGAAGCGCCGTGATGCACGCTACGCCTAGCAGTGCTGACAACAGGGCGTATTCGATGAGATCCTGGGCTTCTTCCTCTCGAGCCAGCCGGGCCAACGATCGCGTCATAAGTTTTCTCCAGAGCGGCTCGCCATGCGAGCCCAGGACACATTCGCGCCCAGCCACGCGCCGTGGAACCGCACCGTTGCGAGCATCGGTGCGGTTCCAAGACATGAGTGCCTGTTTACGCTGCGTCGAGCGCGGCGCTGATCTTCGCGAAGATTCCGTTGATGTCGACTGCCAACGCCTGCATCGCCGCGATGCACGCGACCGCGATCAGCGCTGCGAGCAGCGAGTATTCGATCAGGTCCTGACCTTCTTCCTCACGCACGAAACGGTTGAAAAGATTCATCATGATTGTGACTCCTCTGTTGAGTTCGCTTGGCACAACGCGCGCGCGAGGCCGGAGAACCGCCGGCCACCGGCCGGCGGTTCCTTGAGTTCTCGAGATTACGCTGCGTCCAGCGCGGCGCCGATCTTCGCGAAGATACCGTTGATGTCCACTGCCAGTGCCTGCATCGCCGCGATGCACGCAACCGCGATCAGGGCCGCGAGCAGCGAGTACTCGATGAGGTCCTGGCCTTCTTCTTCACGAACGAAACGATTGAACAGGTTCTTCATTTCCAACTCCTAAACTAGACGTTGACAGTTGACGGGACTATCCCGCCGGACTGACGCGCGCCCCGTGGGCAGCGGAATTGCCGCCCGCGCACTTGCACAGATCTCTGTCAACGCCCCCGATCGGCTGTGCCGCCCGATTGGTTGACATCTCGTCAGCTCGACGACCGTGTCGATGGCGCGGTCTCGAACACCGCTTTCACTGGACTCGCCTGGAGACTGACGATGACCCTGCGTAGCGAACCGGCCCCCGGATGGCTGGTCCACAAAAACTCCGCCCCGAGCTCGAACCACTGGTCGGCCGCATTCGACGGCCGGCACCGCATGATCCGCACATCGTCGGCGTACTCCGCGCCGTCGAATATCACCCGCAGCGTGCCGATGGTGCCCTCGGCGAGACGCGTCTCGCTGTGGATCAGGCACCCCGAATTACTCACATCCATCAGCCGGACGCGCACGTCGCGCCCGAGAACCGCCATGACATCGTTCGCCTGGAGAATGGCGTCCAGAGATGCCACGTTCAAACCGCCTCGGCCAGCGGCCCGGAAAGCGACAGCGAAGCGGAGCGTTCTTTCGATGCGACCTCGCGCTCGGCTGGAGTGTCTCGGTCGACCGCAGCGGCATCGTCCGCGTTCAGCATCGCCAGGCGCATCCGGTGACAGACGGCGCCGTCCACAATCACGGGACGGCTCTCGAGCACCCGCACGCGCAACCCAAGGCTCGCACCCGCCCCCATCACGTCGAGCGTCATCTCTTCGCCGGTGATGCCCGCGGTGCGGCTGACGGCGAGTAGTTCTTCGCTGTCGGTCCTGTGGATCACCACGTCCTTCAGAACACGCATCGAACCGTCCCAAGGTGTCGAAACCGCATACCTCGGGTGAGAACGCCGACCTGCCATACACACCTCGAGAGAACTGAATTAGGCCAGGTTAATTGCCGACACACGCTGGTCGTTGTGTCCTACCTAATCGCAAGCAAGGTACCGTATTCCTGGAAGCAGGTCGGGAAGAGATAACGTCTAGATGGGAAAAGACTTCGCGTCGAAACGGTGTATCAGTGGTTGGAGGACGGCGATGACTTGTCTGTTCCCAGGCAACATAACTGCTGGTCACAGCAGACTTCATGGACCGCCCCAAAGGGCTGGGCTACGACCAGGTCACCACCGCGAGAATATCGCCGGGCTGGGTGTCTGAAAGTTTCAGTTCGCCCGCCGCGAGCTCCACAACCGCGAAAGATCCGAGGGCTCCGGCAATCCTTCGCGCCGGAACCGCAGACCGCGCCTTGAGCACGCGACCGTCCCTCGCGACAAACAGGATGTCGATGCTGAATCGCATGGCGAAGGTGTGGACCAGGCTGCCGGGCGCAATGATCAAGGCGTGCCCTGGGGGCAGGGAGTCCCGGCCCAGCAACCCGCGATTCCTCGATGCCGAATCCAGCGCCGCCTCCAGCGTCGTCGCCACCGCTTTGCCAGACCGGGTATTTTGCAAGACCGCCGCCGTATGCGCTGGTCGGAGGAGAGGCTGAAGAAAGTGCGGTTTACTCAAGCAAATATTC
>JACDCA010000478.1 GCA_013694635.1 Acidobacteriota bacterium
TGGCGAAGCCGACAGGTCCGCCTCCCGGGGGCTCCGGCGCCGCGAATCGCCCGCCGTTGCCACCGACCCCGGTGACCGAGCCGCAGCCGGTACCCGTCGAACCGACGAGCAACACGCTCGACACGCGCGACCTGGATGACATCAACAAGAACTCCCCCTTCCAGCCTGTTTTCTTCGGCTACGATCAGGCTGAGGTTAGTTCCGAGGGGCAGCAGATCCTGAACACCAACGCTGAGATCATGAAGAAACAGGCGACGTGGGTGATCACGATCGAGGGGCACGCCGACGAACGCGGCACGGCAGAGTACAACCTTGCGCTCGGCGAACGGCGGGCCCTTTCGGCCCGCAACTACCTCGTGTCGCTGGGCATCCCTGCCGATCGGCTGCGCACCGTCAGCTATGGCAAAGAATTTCCATTCGACCCCGCGCGCACCGAAGAGGCGTTTGCGAAAAACCGCCGTGCGCATTTCGTCGTCACGAGCAGATAGCGGAGTATCTTTGGGAGTGGGTAGTCGGGGATTGGGAGTTGTCGAGATGTTCCGACCTGCAATCGCTTTCGCAACAGCCATTCTGCTGAGCGGCTCGCCGGCCCTCGCGGGCGACAAGACTCATCAGCAGATGATGGCCGAGATCCGCATGCTGCAGGAGCAGCAGCAGCAGCTGGCGCAGATGGTGGGCGGTCTTGCGGAGACGCTGAAGATCGTGACCACCCGGATGGACGACCAGACAAACGCCAGCCGGAAGGCATTCGCCGATCAGAAGCTGCTGGTCGACGGCATCGCCGAGGGCGTCCGTATTTTGCGGGAGAAGGCCGACGACACAAACGTCCGGCTGTCGTCGATGTCGCAGGAGCTCGAGTCGCAGCGCCAGATCATCTCGGCGCTGCCGACGAGCGCCGGCGGCATCCCGCCGACGGGTGATCCCGGCGGCCCTCCCCCGTCGACGCCGCAGCAGCCGGGAGCGCCCAACGTCGCGCCTCAGAAAGCGTACGACGCCGCATTCAACGACTACACCGGCGGTCAGTACGACCTCGCGATCGAGGGCTTCAACTTCTACCTGAAAACGTTTCCGAAGAACGACCGCGCCGACGACGCGCAGCTGAACATCGGCAACTCGTATTACGCGCTCGGCAACTTCCGCGACGCGGTCACAGCCTTTCAGCGGGTCATCAGCGAGTACCCGCAGACCGACAGCGTGCCGGCCGCCTATTACAAGCTCGGTCTGAGTTATGAGGGTCTGAAACAGCCGGACTTCGCGCGCCGCGCGTACGAGGCCGTGATCAAGAACCACCCGAATGCGATGGACGCGCAGCTGGCCAAGCAGCGGCTCGACTCGCTGAACAGAAGATAACTACTAACGCCTAACCTCTAACCCCTAAATTTAGAAGTTAGAAGTTAGGCGTTGGAAGTTGTGAGCGTAAGTTCCTAAAAAGGAATGTCGTCGTCGGTGAGCTCGGTGACGGGCTCGCCCATGTGCTCGTCGCTGCCTGGTGCGGCGGCGCCGCGGGTAGCCGGCCGGCCCCCGCCCCCTCCGCCTCCTCCGAGCAGCACGACGCGATCGCCGCGGATCTCCGTGGTGTACCGCTTGTTGCCGTCCTTGTCATCCCACTGCCGCGTCTGCAGCCGCCCTTCGACGTAGATCTGCTTCCCCTTGGTCAGATACTCGTTGAGGCTTTCCGCGGTCTTCCCCCAGAGCACGACACGGTGCCATTCGGTCTTCTCCTGCCGCTGGCCTCCCTTGTCGTTCCACACTTCGGTCGTCGCCATGTTGATCGTCGCGACCGGAGCGCCGCCCGGCGTGTAGCGCAGTTCCGCGTCGCGTCCGAGGTTGCCGACCAGGATGACTTTGTTCACACTGCCCATTACGTTCGTCCTTTCGTGGACCCGCTCGCCTTCAAGCGGGTATCAAGAGTGCCGCCATTGTCCGATGCGCAAATTCCCGCGTCAATTGCTTAAACACGATCGAGCCCGCGTCAGTTTCTACAGCACTCGATCCCGCGTCAGTACGCAGTTCCCAAACGCCTTTCCGCGGCGCTACGGCGATCAGGTCTGCCTGCCGTATCGATCCTCGAGGCGCACGACGTCGTGCAGCTCCGGTGTCGAGACTTCGAAGACGTCGCAGTCCTCGATCGCCGTCATGCGGTGCACCGTGAGCGGCGTCACGTGGACGGCGTCTCCCGGTTTCATCTCCCGCTTGACGAGCTCCTCCCCTTCTTTGATCTCGAAGAGCATGCGGCCGGACCACAGGAAAATCGTCTCGTCCTTCTGGTTGTGGTACTGCAGGCTGAGCGCGTGGCCCTTTTCTATGTGGATCACCTTGCCGACATAGCGATCGGTCTTGGCCCAGTGCAGTTCGTATCCCCATGGTTTGTCGACACGTGTCGGTTCGTGCACGTTGCCTCCGAAAAAGCAGCCCTACAGGGCTGGACTACGCAGTGCGGTTACGCCAGTCAGGGTTGCGACGCCTGCGGCGCGAGTGCTTCCGTCAGCTCGCGTTGGATGGCCGCGGCCGTCGGCGCACGCAGGGCGCGCGCGGCGACCCGGGACATGTCGGCGGCGCTCATCTCCCGAAGCACCTGTTTGGCCAGTGGAATTGCCGTCGGCGACATGCTGAATTCACGCAGGCCGAGCCCCACCAGCAGCGCCAGCAGCACCGGATCGGCGGCCATTTCGCCACACACCGCGACGCGGATGCCGCGGCGCTTCCCCGCACGCGCGACGAATCGCAGCATCCGCAGAATCGCGGGGTGCAGCGGTTCGTACAGACGTGAGACGCGATCGTCGGTCCGATCGACGGCCAGGCAGTACTGAATAAGGTCGTTGGTGCCGATGCTGAAGAAATCGGCTTCGGCGGCAAGAAAATCCGCCGTCAGCGCCGCGGACGGCACTTCGATCATCACGCCGATCGGCACATCGGGCACCGGCTCGCCCCTGGCGCGTAACGTCTCGGCGGCCTTCGCCACCGCCTTGCGGGCGGCGCGCAACTCATCCACGCCTGACACGAACGGAAACATGATCCGCAGCGGCCCATGGACGGCGGCGCGAAGCAGCGCGCGAATCTGGGCCTGGAACACGTCCTCGAGTGCGAGGCTCAGCCTGATGCCGCGGAGCCCCAGCGGCGCCCGGGCGCCGTCGACGCCCGCGTGATGGATGGGTAATTGGGTTTCGCTGATGTCGAACGTCCGGATCGTTACCGTGGCTGCCGCTGCGCTCGCGACCAGCCTCAGGTATGCCGAGTACTGCGCCTCTTCGGCGAGCGCCGCCTGTCCGTTGCCGGCGAGCAGGAACTCGGACCGGAACAGGCCGATACCCTCCGCCCCCTGCTCCCGCGCCCGTTGCGCATCGTCGGGTGATTCGATGTTCGCTTCCAGCCTGATCTTGACGCCGTCCGCCGTCACGCCAGGGAGCCGCCGGTATTCGTCGAGGGAGTGCTCGTACTCCGCCCGGCGGCGCCCTCGCAGGCCGAACTGCTGCAGCGTCTCATTGTCGGGATTGATGGCCACTTCACCGGAGGAACCGTCCAGGGCAAGCAACGCTCCTGGAGGGACGACCACGCTGGCGTCGCGCAGGCCCACGACGGCGGGCAGCCGGATGGAGCGCGCCAGGATGGCGGTGTGATACGTCCAGCTTCCTTCGTCGCTCACCAAGCCGGCGATCCGATGCCAGTCGAGCTGCCCGACGAGTGATGGCGTCAATTCGTGTGCGACCAGAACGATCGGACCGTCGACGTGCCGGAACAGATCGGATGGTTCCCCCGTGGCGCGCAGGTTGCCGCACAGGCGCGCGACGATGTCGGCCACGTCACCTTTCCGCTCGCGCAAGTACGGATCGTCGCCCCGGTCGAACAGCGAGGAGATTTCCTTCAGCGTCTGCTGCAGCGCCGATTCCGCGTTAACGCGATCCGCGGAGATGATCTCCATGGCGCGATCGATGAGCATGCGGTCGTCGAGCATGAGGAGCTGAGCGTCGAACAGATAGCTGTGCTCCGCTCCGGCCCCGCCTGCCAGACGTTTCTTGATGTTCGTGAGCTGTTCGCGCGCGGCCATGCGCGCCGCCTGGAGACGTTCGATTTCCGCCGGCACGCGCGCCGCAGGGACGCCGAAGCCGACCTGCCCGCCGCCGCGGCGCAAAACCACGGCACGCCCGATCCCGATACCGGGAGAAACTCCCAGACCCTTCAGACGCATGGCTTGTCCTGAGCGCTGTCGAAGGAGACCTCGTCGAAGCCGCGTCCCACCAGCCCGCAAAGAGCGGCGATGGCGGCTTCCTCGTCGTCGCCGTCCACGG
>JACDCA010000103.1 GCA_013694635.1 Acidobacteriota bacterium
GCGGAGCCCCACGAAGCAAAGAAATTAGGGGACCGAGTGGCGAGCTTGCGCATTGTAGGCGCGGACGGCGCGGAGAAGGTGGTCGAGCTCCGCGAGGGGAAGCTGCAGATCGGCCGCGGCCGCGACAACGACGTCGTGCTGGCGGACCAGGAAAAGGGTGTGTCGCGCACCCATGCGGAGCTTCGGTTCGAGAACGGCCGCTATGTCATCGTCGACCTTCAGAGCCAGAACGGCACGTGGATCAACGGCCGCCGGGTCGACCGGGCGGAGGTCCCGGTGGGCACCGAAGTCACGATCGGCGATTACCGGCTCACGATCCAGAAGGAGTCGCCGGCCGCGGCGATGAGCGCGACCGCGGGCGCGACGATCGCGAGACCCGTGCAGGACATCGGCGATCTGCAGATCCGGGAACGACCCCAGCGCTCGGCGTCTCAGGCGACGAGGCAGCAGGTGCGGCAGACGCAGCAGGCGCCGGCGGCCCCAGGCGCGTCCCCTCAGCGAAACATCGTGGTCGCGGTGGTGCTGGTCGTCACCGCCGTCATCCTTTTCGGCGCGGTGGCCTGGGTGTTGACTCCTAGTGGGCGGGGCGGCGCTGGACGCCCGCAGGCAGTAGAACCCGTACCGACGGAGCCGCGAGCGCAGGAGCCCGCGCCGGCGCCTCCGCCGGAGACTTTGTCGGTTCCGGAGCGTTCCGCTGAGGGTGCCGAGCCGTTCACCGCGAAGCCGAATTCGCCACGCCGCACGCCAGAGCCTCAGCCGAAACCCGAGCGCGTGGCCCGCAAACCTGGCGAATCGGTGGAAGGGTGGCGCACCAGAAGCGAAGCGCTGGCGACGCGCTACGCGTATTCCAAAGCGGCGCTCGACCGGCGCGACTACGCGGCGGCGGCAGGGGGGTTCCAGGCAATCCTGCTCGAGGAACCGGGCTTTCTTGACGCACCGCGGTTGCTCGTGCAGGCCAACGCGGGACTGCGTGCGCAGGCCGACGCGCTGTTTCAGTCCGGCCGGCGGATGGACGGCGCCGGCGACTGGGTCGGTGCGCTTCTGAAGTACGAACAGGCGCGCCAGATCTATTCCGGCATCCCCGGCATCGCCGACGCTGTCCAGCGCGTTCGCGAAAAGCTCCGCGCTGCCGGCACCAGGGCGTTCGCCCAGGCGAAGCAGCTCGAAGCGATCGGACGTAACGCGGAGGCGCTCAAGGAATACGAAAAAGCCGTGCAGTGGCTGCCAATCGACGATCCAAACCGGCAGGCGGCGCGTGAACGGGTCGAGCAGCTGAAAAGGAATCAGTGAGAGGACGAAGTGGCCATTACCAGCAATCCTGAAAAGATCGGGCGCTACCAGATCCTCGAGCGCGTCGGCAAAGGCGGCATGGGCGTGCTCTATCGAGGCATCGACCCCGTGCTCGACCGGGAGGTCGCCATCAAGCTGATGCTGATGGACTTCTCCGAAGACACCGAGCAGATGCGGCCGCGTTTCTACCGCGAGGCGCAGGCGGCGGCGAAGCTTCAGCACTCGAATATCGTGACGATCTTCGAGTTCGCCGAAGACCACAACACTCCCTACATCGTCATGGAGTTCCTGCGCGGCTCGAGCCTGGCGCAGCGCATGACGTCCCCGCTCCCGCTGACGCTCGACGACAAGCTGAACATCGTCGCGCAGCTCTGCGGGGCGCTGCACTACGCGCACGGGCAGGGCGTGGTGCACCGCGACATCAAGCCGGCCAACATCTTCATCATGCCGGACGGCACCGTGAAGCTCCTGGATTTCGGGGTGGCGAAGCTCACGTCGTCCACGCTGACGCGGCAGGGGGATGTTCTGGGCAGCGCCTCGTACATGTCTCCCGAGCAGGTCGGGGGCAGCGAAACGGTGGACGGACGCTCCGACATTTTTTCTGTCGGCGTCATGCTCTACGAGCTGCTGGCGGGCCGAAAGCCTTTCGTGGGCGAGGGCCCGACCGCGACGATCGTGAAGATCCTGCGGGAGGACGCGCCGTCGCTGAACCAGGCCGCGCCGGGGTTGCCGCCGCAACTGGTTGCCGCGGTTGACAAGGCGCTGGCGAAGAATCCCGAGCAGCGGTTTCAGACTGCCGGCGACCTCTCACGCGAGCTGCAGTGGATCCGCCGCTCGATCGATCTAGCCACGCCGGGAGCGCCGGGGCTCGAAGAGACGCGGTTTGCGAGCCCGACGCAGATGTATGAGCTGCAGAAGCAACTCGATCTGCCACCGGCGCCGATCGCGGAACCGTCCGCTCCCCCTGCGGCGAAGAACAAATGGCTCATTCCCGTAGCCATTGGGGCCGTGGCGGCCATCGGGCTCGCCGCGGTGTTCGGCGTCACGATGATGAAACGCAATGCGCCGGCGCCGGTCGAGGCTGCTGCTCCCGCCGCCGTGACCGCGAAACCTGCGGAGCCCGCGGCCCCCGCGGTCGTGGCCCTGCAAGTCGATTCGGTTCCCGATGGTGCGCTCCTGGTCGTCAACGGGCGGAACACGAACCTCAGGACGCCTGCGTCCGTCACGCTCGGCGGGCCCGGACCGCACAGCCTGCGACTCTCGAAGGCAGGATTCGTGACCCAGGATGTGACCCTGACCGACGCAGACCTTCGCAAAGGGACGGCGAGCTACACGCTGGCGGTTGCCGAGATCACCCGGGTCCCGGTGGCGATCCGCAGTGCGTATCCCGTCGACGTCTGGAGCGGTTCGCAGACGATCTCCCGCAGCAAGGCAAATCATCAGCTGAACCTGCCGACCGGCACCAGATTGCGGATCACGGCGGGCGAGTACCTGCTGAACGACTCGGTAACCGTGTCAGCGAAGGGGCTGGAGTACAGCGCACCGGCCCTCGGACGTCTGACGGTGCTGACCAAGTTCGAAACCTGCAACGTGAAGGTCGGCGACCGCGTACTCGGCTTCCCGCCGATCTCGCGGATGCAGGTTGCGGCCGGCCAGTATCGGGTCGACATCGTCTGTGCCGGAGGGACGAACCCGCCGGGGCAGAGCGTCACAGTCGCGCCCAACGAAAATGCCACTGTCAGGATTTATTGAGGCCAAGGGTGGGAACACAGCAACGCACGCGGCTCGCGCTTCATGTCATTGGGGTCGGACTGCTCCTGGCCGGCGCCGCCGGACTTTTCGCGGCACAGGGGGGCGACGACCTCGCGCGCCGGACGTACGACAGCGGGGTCACCTTCGTCCAGAACGGACGCTACGCCGAGGCGATCAAGGACTTCCAGTCGGTCGTCGATTCCTTCCCGCAGAGCAGTGTCGCCGACGACGCGCTGCTGCAGATCGGGCTGTATCAGCTGGAGGGCGCCCGTGACCTGGCGGCGGCGCAGGCTGTTGCCGATCGGCTGCTGAAGGAGTACCCGTCGTCGGATTCGGCGCCGATGGGATACGTCCTCAACGGCCGGCTCGCGATTGCGAGGGGCCGCGCGGCGACAGATGTGGAAACCGCGCTCGCCAGTTTCGAGCGCGTGCCACGGCTCTTCCCGAGCTCGCCGGCCGTGGCCGCCGCGAGGTACTACGCCGGCGACACCCTGCGCCTGGCCCGCCGCGGCGACGAGTCACTCGCGCATTTCCGCCGGATCGAGCTCGAGTACCCGCGTTCGATCTGGGCGGCGCGTGCGGACCTGGCGTCCGCGATCAGTCTCGTGCTCTCCGAACGCGTGCCGCAGGCCTTCGGAAAGCTGCAGCGCATCCGCCAGCAGTTCCCGGGGACGCGCGAGGCGGAATCGGCGCTGAACTACAACACCATCCTGTACAGGCTGTACGTGCGAAAGCCGCCGTACGGTTTCAGCGGGCGCTTCGTCGGTACGGCGAACGATCGGTTCAGGGACGTTACCGGCGTCGCGATCGACGAGACCGGGCGTGTGCTGCTGGGGCACAAGCAGGGCGTGTCGATCTTCGACGCCAAGGGGACGCTGGTGAAGGCGGTGCCGGGGGTCGAACCGTCGGCGTTCTTTGTCGAAGGGCGCGACCGGATCGTGATGGTGCGCGCCGGGACGTTTATTCCGGAAGGATTGCCGCCGATGGTGATCAACGTGCCGATGCCGGGGCGAGCCGCGCGCCAGCCGGAAGAGATCGTCGCGGTCATTACGCTCAGCGGCGGCGATCGGCTGGCCGTCGACCGGAAAGCGAAGACCGTGCTGCGGCTGACGCCCGGCGGCAAGTTCGTCTCGAATTTCGCCAACATCGACGTC
>JACDCA010000524.1 GCA_013694635.1 Acidobacteriota bacterium
TGGCAATGCCACGGGCAGCTTCCTGTTGCTTGGATTGAATGGGGCCACTGGCACCATGGCGGACTTCAGTTTCGCTGGGACCGGCGGTGCCGGCTTCCCTCTCCCTCCGATCGCGGCGTTTGAACTCTTTGCCGGAATCCCGTTGACGTTTTCGTTGACGTCCGTGGCAATAATCGCGCAGACCGCCAACATCCTTGCGCTCTCTGGAACAGGCACTTTCATCGTGCCGGGTTTCGACCCCACTCCGGGGACTTTCATCTTCACTGGTCAAACGGTTGGGGGCACGAGCTTCTCGTTCTCGGCCACTCAGGGCGCTACGGCGACTCCTGAGCCAGGATCGATGCTGCTTCTTGGCACGGGCCTCTTCGGTTTGGCCGCCGCGGCTCGCCGCCGAGTCAGCCGGACTTAAGCGACCTTCTTTCGGATCCTCCAAGGGATCTCTTCCTGAGCCGGGGCGACTTGCCCCGGCTTTTTTAGTTCAAACAAAGAAGATGTTTGTCAACCTTTTGGATGATTAAAGGCGCCTAAAAGCTTCCCACGTCAACGTTTTCAGGCCCGTATATGTCCCCGGTGGCGCAATTAACCTTCCCTTGCCCCGTCCTTGACTGGCCTGCAGATTGCTCCGTCGACCCATGTCCACTCCCCATTGGTGCGGAATCGTTGGACTGATCCGCACCCTGATTGCTGTGAACACGGAACGGCCATAATGAACACCTCTGCAATTGCCGGTTGTCGCTGTGCCTTCGTTGGCGCCCTGATAGTTATAGTCGCTGCCTGCTCCAGCCCGCAGGCCACGAGAGACAAGAACTTCGCTCGCGGCAATGCGGCTTTTGAAAAGCAGCAGTATTCCGAAGCGATTCTGGCTTACCGGAACGCGGTCAAGGCCGACCCGCTCTATGCGCCAGCAAGGCAGAAGCTCGCCCAGGCCTTCGAGAAAACCGGTGATCTGGGCAACGCCGCTCGCGAGTTCATTCGCGCAGCCGACCTCCTTCCTCAGGACGCCAACGCGCAGCTTAAGGCAGCGGGGTATCTTCTGGCAGCCGGTCAATTCGAGGATTCGGCCACCCGGGCTCGGCGTGCCCTCGAAGTCGAGCCGCGGAATGTTGACGCACACATCGTCCTGGGGAGCGCCATCGCCGGGACGAAGGACCTGGACGGGGCGATCAAGCAGATCCAGGAAGCCATCGATATCGACCCGTCGAGCGGCACGGGGCACGTGAACATGGGCGCGCTGCTGCTGGCGCAGGGCCGAAAGGCGGATGCGCAGGCCAGCTTCGAGAAAGCCGTTTCTCTCGACCCCAAATCGATCGGTGCGCGGCTGGCGCTGGCAACCTACCACCTGAACGTCGGCGCGCTGAAGGATGCCGAGGCGGCAGTGAAGGGAGCGCTATCCGTAAGTCCCTCGGATGCGCAGGCGAATCGGGCCATGGCGCTGTTGATGATTGGGACGGGCCGCGCGGCCGAAGCAGAGCCCTACGTTAAGGCGACCGTCGCAAAAGCCGGCACTCCCGAGGCCGAGCTGAGCCTGGCCGATTATTACCTTCGAATGAATCGACCGGACGCCGCCAAGCCGATCCTGGAGCGACTCGAGAGCTCTGAGAAAGTCCAGGCCCCGGCGAGCATGGGGCTCGCGGCGATGGATTACGCGGCCGGGCGGAAGGACGAAGCCCACAAACGTCTGGACGGAATCATCGAACGAGTGCCCGCCGCTGCGGACGCACGAGTGATAAAAGGGCAATGGCTTCTGGCTGAAGGTCGCGCGAGTGACGCAATGGGGGTCGCACAAGCGGCGGTCAAGGTGCAGCCACAGTCCGCCGCGGCGCAATTCGTCCTGGGACGCGCGCGGGCGGCGACGGGTGATCGCCAGGGGGCGGAGGAGGCGTATTCCGAGGTCCTCCGGTTGAATCCCCGAGCTGGCGCCGCGCAGACCGAGCTGGCGCGACTGAACCTCGCCGCGGGTAAGACCGACGTGGGCGTTCAGTTCGCGCAGGACGCTGTCAAGAATCAGCCGGCGAACGCCGATGCGCGGGTCCTCCTGGTGCGCGGGCTGATGGCTCGCCGGGAGCTCGAGCGGGCGGGAACGGAACTGGCTTCACTCACCCGAGCCGCTCCGGACCATCCGACCATCCTGGCGTTGAATGGCACCCTGCTGGCATTAAGGCAGGACACAGCCGGCGCCAGGCGTCAGTACGAACAGGCTCTCCAGCGGGACCCGGGTCAATACGATGCGCTCGCGGGCATCACAACGCTCGATGCCAGTGCCGGCCAGCTCGAACCCGCGCGCAAGCGGCTCGCGGTGCAACTCGACCGCACGCCGAAGAGCACGCAGTTGATGCTGCTCGCGGCGCGGGCCGATTTGCAGGCCAGGGATTATGCCGCCGGAGAACAGAGGCTGCGGAAGGTGATCGCCCTGGACCCGTCACTTTCGGCTGCCTACGATCTACTCGCGCGCACCTATGTCGCGCAGGGCCGACTGGACGAAGCGCGGAAGGAGTTCGAGCAGATCGCGGCGCGGGAGTCCCGGTCCGTCGAGGCGCATACGATGGTCGGCATAATTCACTTCATGCAGAACCACCACGACGAGGCGGAGAAGGCCTATCGGCGGGCATTGGAAGGCGATCCCGGAGCCCCCGTCGCGGCCAATAATCTCGCCTACATTTATGCCGACCGGAACCACAATCTCGAAGAAGCCCTCGCTCTTGCACGGGGAGCCGCAGAACGCCTGAAAGACAACGCGGCGGTTATCGACACGGTTGGATGGGTCTACTACAAGAAGGGGCAGCCTGAGCTGGCGGTCCCGCAGTTCCAAGCCTCAATCCAAAAGGAGCCAGGCAACCCGATGTATCACTATCACCTCGGGCTGGCCTATGTGAAGTCGGGGGACCAGGCGAAGGCCCGCCGCGCGCTCGAGGAGGCGCTGCGCCTGAATCCCAAGTTCGAGGGCGCCGACGACGCCAGGCGAACCCTTGGAACGCTGCAGAACTGATCCACCGGATGTCTGCGACAGTTGACGTCGTCGCCGGGGCCGGCACGGCCGCGGTCGATCGGCGGGCCACGCCGCAGGAGCGGTGGCGGCGTCCGCTCCTGCTGCTCCTCTGTCTCGAGGTCGCCCTGCTCTTCGGTCCAACAGTAGCCTGGCTGTGGGATCGGTGGACGATGAGCGTGTGGCAGAACGCCCACGGGATGTTCATTCCACCGCTGGCTGCATGGCTGGCATGGCAGGCCCTGAAAGGCCGACCGGACCTCCCCGCCGACGGCAGTCGATGGGGATTCGCGCTGCTGGTGCCGGCTTTGGCCGTTCATGCCATCGACGCCGGAATTCATACGCAACTCCTGTCGGCAGCCGCACTCTTCCTCGCCCTGCCGGGGCTGGCGCTGCTTCTCCTCGGCGGCGCCCGGGTGCGGTTGATAGCCTTCCCGCTCGTCCTGCTGTTCTTCGCGATTCCGATTCCGCTTGGGTTTACCGAGCCGTTGCAGCTGGTGCTTCGCCAGATCGCTGCGTCTACGACGGCTGCGGTGCTGCCGATGTTGGGTGTGCCGGTGTTTCGCGAGGGAACCTTGCTCGACACCACGGCGGGAACGGTGAGCATCAGCGATGCTTGCAGTGGTTTCTCAACCCTCTACGCGGCGGTGACGGTTGCGGCGCTGGTCGCTTACCTCGCGCCGTCATGGCGACGGCGCCTGCTGGTGCTGGCCGCCGCGGCTCCGGTGGCGATAGCCGCCAACCTCCTGCGCGTCATCGCGCTCACGCTGATGGTGGCGTGGGGCGAGGGCTGGCTGCTCGAGACCTTCGTGCATCCTCTATCGGGAATGTTGACCTTCGCCCTGGCACTGCCAGTGCTTTTCTGGCTCGGCGAACCAGGGAAGACGGAGGTGGCGGGGTGATCTCGGCTCGATACCTTCCGGCGGTCGCTGCCCTTCTCGCCCTCGCGGCCATTCCCACGGTCCTCCATAGCTATATGGGCCCGAGGCTCGAGGACGGCCATAGCGTCAATGCGCTGCCTCTGCGGCTGAACGGGATGGAGGGACGCTCCTCGGAACGGTCCCCCGGCTGGGTACGCGAGCTGTACGGCACGAGCGATTTCGTCGAACGGAAGTACGGCGCCGCCCTGACGTTGTTCGTGGCGCGCTCGCCCGATCCGAAGGGTCTCTATCACCATCCAGAGCATGGGGTGGCGCATGGCGACGGTTACGAGCGCGCCTTCGTCGTGCGACGGCCCGAGCACCCGGAGGTGCCGATCTTCGTGCTGGAAAGCCCTCGCGGCGACCGCAGCGTCTATGCGTTGTTGTACGAGGGGGAGTTCATCGAGCACCCGATCCGGTTTCAACTGCAGAACGCGTTTGCGCTGCTGGTCCGTCCGCGAAGTTTGATGACGCTGTTCTTCGTGCGTGGCAACCCGGCCGGCGACTCCCAGGCTGCTGTGGCCTCATCGGGTGAGGCTTTGCTCCTGGCGGCGATCGACAGCTTTCTCGCGCAGCCTGGTACCCCGTTGCCATGAACGGTACGCGGGTGGCGGTTGCATCACCGATGGCGAACCCGATCGCCCGCGAGCCTGCCCTCGAC
>JACDCA010000537.1 GCA_013694635.1 Acidobacteriota bacterium
CATGCGTGGGTCGACGCGTTCACCGACGCGGGGATCGCCGTCGACTATGACGCCGTCCGCCGTTCCATCGGCATGGGCGGCGACAAGCTCATGCCGGCGGTCGCGGGTATCGACGAGAGTACGCCGCTGGGCGCGCGCATCGCGAAGCGGCGCGGAGAGATTTTCACAACCACCTATCTGCCTGCGGTTCGCGCGATGCCCGGCGCGCGCGAGCTGCTCGAGCGCTTCATCGCGGATGACTTCGTGCTGTCGGTTGCGAGCTCCGCTGCCGAAGACGAGCTGCAGCCACTGCTGGAACGTGCCGGCGTAGCCGACCTCATTCCGCACCGGACGTCGAGCGACGATGCGGAGCACTCCAAGCCGGATCCGGACATCGTGCAGGCCGCCGTGCGTGAGGCGGGCGTCGATAAGAGCGACGCGATCATGCTCGGTGACACCCCGTACGACGTCGAGGCGGCGTTGCGCGCCGGCATCGCCATCGTCGGCCTCGAGTGCGGCGGATGGCCGCGTGAAAAGCTTGCAGGCGCGGCGGCGGTCTTTCGCGATCCGGTCGACCTGCTCGTCCGCTACGACGCGTCGCCGTTCGCTACTTTGCGTATTTCCTGAAGACCGTCTCGAGATTTGCCGGTTTCGACGTCCGCAGCGCCGCCCACAGGTCGCCGACCTTCGCGAAACGCGCCGGGGCGGTCACGAGGGTGAAGTCGCGCGGGTCCACACCATCGAACACCTCTTTCCATTTCAGCGGGGTCGAGACGCCTGCGTACTCGCTTGCGCGGGCGCTGTAGGCCGTCGCGAGCGTCTTGCCGAGAATGTTCTGCAGGTAATCGACGTACACGGTTCCCTTGCGCCGTGCGCGGACGGTGCGTTCGACCGTCGCGATCTTCGGATGCCGCGACGCGATCACGGTCGCGACGATCTGGCAGAACAGCATTCCGGATTCGTACGAGGTGCCGGGCGCGAGCGGGATGTAGATGTGGAGTCCACTCGAACCGGACGTCTTCGGCACCGCGGGGACCTTCAGCGACGCGAGCTCGTCGTGCACCAGCCGCGCGACCTCCAGGACCCGTTCGAACGTCGTCCCATCCCCGGGATCCAGGTCGATTGCGACGTAGTCGGCGTCGAGGGGGGACTGCACGCGCGAGAACCACGGATCCTGCGAGATAGCCGCAAGCTGGGTCATGTACAGCAGCGTGATGAGTGACCCGCCCACGAAGCGGCGAGCGTCTGGCTCGGAGATCGGATCGAGATCGTCCGCGATCGTTTCGATCCTGACCCCGGGCGGAGGGTTTTCGATCCTGGAGCGTTGCTGGTAGAACGCCGGCCCGCCGACTCCGTTGGGGAAGCGCTTCATGACCAGCGGCCGGTCGGCGACTGCCGGAAGAATCAGCGGCGCGACCGTCGCGTAGTACCGCAGCAGATCTCCCTTGGTGAGTTTCAGCTTCGGCCAGAACAGCTTCGCAAGATTCGTGACGCCGAGCTTAGATCCGTCCGGCAATTCGATCGTCCCGTTGCGCCGCGCGTCCTCCAGCGCGCGCAGCTGCGCGACGACGTCCGCCGCACCCCCCGCACCCTTCGCACTCTTCGCACCCTCACGTATTACTGCCCCCGCCTTCTTGTCATCACGCAGACCGAGATAAACCGGATGCCGCAGTTTTCCGTCCGCCGTCCATTCCGTGAACCGGATCTGCGCAACGAGCTCGGGCTTCACCCAGTGAGCCGGCTCGTTCGTCTTGATGCGTTCTGAAAACGGCGACTGTTTCGTTTCGCGCGCCTTGAGCAGCTTGCAGACTCGCGCCAGTTCTTTCGAATCGAAACCGGTGCCCGTATGTCCGACGTACTTCAGCGGGCCCGGGGTCGCGGCGTCCTGCACACCGAGCAGCAGCGCACCGAAGTACTGTCGCGTCTGTCGCGGTTCGGTCCAGCCGCCGACCACGAATTCCTGCTCGGTGACGATTTTCAGCTTGCGCCACGTCGGGCTTCGACGTCCCGATTGATAGGGGGCCTGCGCTTCCTTGACGATGAGCCCTTCCCATCGGTCGCGTGTGGCGCGCTCGAGCATGGGACGGCCGTCCTTCGCGACCTGCTCGCTCAGCCGGATCACATCGCCCGGAAGTTTTCCGAGCCGTTGCTGCAGCCGCTCGCGCCTGTCGACGAGGGAGAGGCCGCGGACGTCCTCGTCGCCGTCGCGCAGGATGTCGAAGGCGATCAGGGCCACCGGCTGTGTCTGTTCGATTCGCTCGACATCCCTGGCGTCGGTGAGATGGATGCGTCCCTGCAGCTTCTGAAACCCGGTGGGGCGTCCGGCCGGATCGAGCGCCACGATCTCGCCGTCGATGAGGACCGGCGCCTTCAGCTTCGCCCCCCATTTTTCGAGTGCCCGAACGACTGAGGGGAATTGGGCGGTTTTCTCGTTGCCCAGCCGCGACCAGAGGCGGATCCGCGCGCCACCCTTCGCCGGTTCGATGCTCACGAGCGCGCGAATGCCGTCGTACTTGGGTTCGTAGACGAGTCCGGCCCCCGTCAGCGGCGGCTCCGCGAGCGTCGCAAGCATGGGCCGCACCTTCGCGGGATCCTCCCTCCAGCGCATCGTGTCCAGTTTCCTACAGGAGATCAGGAGTCCAGGAGCACTTGATGAAAAGACGCGCAAATTTGCGCAACCGACGTTTTCCATGCAGGATGTGCCGATAATGTGGGCTGAAAGCTATCAGCTACCAGCTGACAGCAGAGAGCTGACAGCTGGTTAGGAGCATGAAATGGCGGCACGCCCGACGTGGAAGGGTTTTCTCAAGATCAGCCTCGT
The DNA here is from genome assembly GCA_013694635.1 of Acidobacteriota bacterium. Taxonomy (GTDB): domain Bacteria; phylum Acidobacteriota; class Vicinamibacteria; order Vicinamibacterales; family 2-12-FULL-66-21; genus JACDCA01. The sequence goes on from JACDCA010000537.1 coordinate 2,801, forward strand.
GAACATCCCGGTCCGGGTGTTCCCCGCGACGGACGCCGCGGCGACGATCAGTTTCAACCAGCTCCATGGCGAATGCCAGACGCGCATACAGCAGAAGCGCTGGTGCCCGAATTGCGAGCGCG
>JACDCA010000540.1 GCA_013694635.1 Acidobacteriota bacterium
CCAGTTCGGTGATCGCTTCACGGTCCTCTTCGCGCTCGAACAGCCGGCGCGCGCGGTCCAGGTGAAACGATGCGAGGTTCTGCTGCTCGCGTTGCGCGGTGCTGACGAGCGCGCGGTCCGGCCCCATCGACTCCCGGAGCGCCGGATCTTCGCGAACCCGCTCCAGGCCGCGCGGCACGGGCAGTTTCTCGGCTGCCGCACGCCGTTCGAGCTCGGCGTACTCCGACGACAGCTGCCGGGCGAGCTCTTTCTCCCGGGCCGCCTCGACGTGGCTGCCGCCGGCCGCAAGTGCCGCCGCCAGCACGTAGTGCGCCTCGGCGTCTGCGGGGTTCCGCCTGACCGCCTCGCGCAGCCAGTAGATCGCCCCGCCGTAGCTGCGATCGCGCACGTAGGCGTAGCCAAGGTTGAAGAGCACATCGCCGTCGGCCGGGTCCGCGTCGGCCGCCTTGGTCAGAAAGTACGTGGGCATCCCCGCCTGCGGTGTGCCACCCCGGCGAAGCTGCACGATGCCGAGGTTGTTGAACGCCGCGGCGGCGAACCATTTGTCGCCACCCTCGCTGAGCCGCTTGAATTCCCCATACGCTTCGTCGAAGCGCTCGAGCTCCAGGAGGGAAACGGCCGCGTGGAAGGCCGCACGCTGCGCTAGCGGAGAGTCTGCCTTCACCGCGCGAGCTGAGACGAGGGCGGCCTCGTGGTCCCCCTGGCTGGCGCGCACTGTCCATAAAGCGAGGTGGGCCCGGTCATAGCCGGGATGGGCCTTGACGGCCGCCTCGAGAAAGGTGGCCTTCGCCGCCGCGCTTCCCGCCATCAGCCCCTTGACATAGTTTTCAAACGCCTCGAGCGGGGGGCGTTCGGCCGGCGCCTGCCCTGCGCGCCCGCCCGCAGCGAAGCGCACAGCTACGCGGCTGAAGATGGCGACGACCTCCCCGAGCGGTCCGCGCTCGCGGACGTCAGGCTGCAACCGGCCGACGTCGATGCGGATGCTGTGCGCCTCGACGACGAGGTCCGCCCCTTCGAGCGTCACGTTGCCGACGATGATCTCGGACGCCCCCACCAGCTCGCCGATCTTGATGACGGTGGCCCGGCTGAGCACGGCGGACTCCGGCAACTGAAGCTGCTCGAAGGCGCGGACGCGCTCGGCGCGGCGGATGGCGGCAAGACCCCGCGCGCTGAGATCGTCGGCCAGGAGGAGCGCCGCGGCTTCGCCGATCCAGTGGAGCTTCGCGTCGCGCCGCACGTTCTCGAACGGCATCACGAGAATGCGGCCGGACTGCGCTTCGCTGCCTCGCGGCAGGAGAAGCGCGGCCAGGATGACGAGCAGAATGCGGGCGGTGTTCACGGCCTTAAACAGAAGGTCACGAGATCAAGAGACATTAAGGTTTTGTCTTTCAAAAAAGAGCCTCCTGATCTCCTCATCTCCTGTTATCCCACCCTGGCGTCAACGGGGACGTCGACGCCTTCGGGAGCGACAGACACGTCCAGCGTGCAGACGCGGTGTACGCCGGCGGCGCGGCACGCGTGGACGCGGGCGTCCGCCTGGAAGGCGAAGAGCTGCAGCACCCGCGCGATCCCCGCGACGTAGAAGCCGCACAGCGGGTTTTGCGCGAGCTCGCGGACTTGGCAAAACAGCGATCCGCGAAGATTGACCGACGCGCGGCCGCGGCGCAGTTTGATGTTTGCGCGGGTCCCAGGATACGTCGCGCGAACCATCCCGCGCGCGGTCCGCAGCGCCGCCCGAGCGCGGAGACCTGCCGGGAGCGACCCGATCAGACGGCGCTCCATCGCGGGCAGGCCCGTGACGGTCCACTCCCCCGCGTACTCCCCCGCCCGCCGCATGATGGTGTCGTAGGCGCCACCTTCGTTGCGCAGAAAGCTGAGCACGGCGAAGAGCGGCGCGAGGCTGATCGTCCCCTCGCGCATCCCCGAGACGTTCAGCCAGTTCTCGTAGAACTCCAGGCGCGCGGGCAGAACGTCCGCGATGGCCTGGTGCAGGCTGGCGACGAGGAGGCGTCCGACTCGTGCTTCACTCACAGGGATGATCCTTGCGAACCGTCAGATAATGTTGTCCATGTCTGAGCACGGTGGCCTGGCCGCCGCGATTCTCGCCGGCGGCCGCGCGCGGCGTCTGGGAGAGATTGACAAGAGCGCGCTGACGATCGACGGCGAGACGATCATGGAGCGACTGCTCGGCGTGCTCGCATCGGTGACTCCGCATATCTTCGCGGTCGGCGACCGGTACGGCGCGGCGACGGCCGCGGGGCTCCGCGTCGTGCCGGACGCGATCCCCGATAGCGGTCCGCTCGGCGGCGTTTACACGGCGATCGTGAGCTCGCCGTGCGATCGAACGCTGGTCGTCGGCTGTGACATGCCGTTTCTGACCGGTCCGTTTCTGAGATACCTGGCGGAGCGAAGCGAGACCCTCTCGGTCATGCCGCGCACCGCCAACGGATACGAGCCGCTGTGTGCGATCTACGCGCGCGAGACCGCCGCCGCCCTCCGCGAGCGCCTCGACCGCGGAGAACGACAGGCGGCGCACCCGCCGGGCGGTGTTCAGGTGATTGAAGTAGGCGCGGAAGAACTCGCCGCGTTTGACCCCCACGGTCTGCTGTTCGTGAACGTCAACACGCCACATGATTACGCGCAGGCCCGGCGCCGGCTCGATTCCGAGGTCTTTCGACTCAAATTGACGAAACTGGACGAGGATCGTATCACGGATGTCTGACCCCTCATGATTCTGCCGCTTCATCAACTCGTGCGTCGTCGCATCGCCGACGCCGTCCAACGGCTCTATTCCATTGACGCCGCGGACCTGGTTCTGGCCGACATCTCCGTCGAGGTGCCTCCGAATCGCGCGCTCGGCGATCTCGCCGTGCCGCTGGCGTTCACACTGGCACGCCGCCTGCGGAAAGCGCCGCGTGCGATTGCGCAAGAAATCGCCAGTGCGATCGGCGCCGTCGAAGGGGTAACACGCGTTGAAGCGGCCTCGAGCGGCTACATCAACTTCTTCCTGGATCGCGGGCACTTTGCCGCCAGCTGGCTGCGCGGCGATGTCGAGGCGGCGGCCACCGGCAGCGGCAAGGCGATCGTCGAGCACACCGCAATCAATCCGAACAAGGCGGCGCACATCGGCCACCTGCGAAACGCAGCGCTCGGCGACGCGTTCGGGCGGCTGCTGCGGTTTCTCGGCCGTGACGTCGAGATCCAGAACTACATCGACGACACCGGCGTGCAGGTCGCCGACGTCGCCGTGGGCTTCCGCGAGCTCGAGCACAAATCGCTGGAAGACGTGCGGCAGATTGCCGGCTCGTCGCGGTTCGACTACTACTGCTGGGACCTGTACGCGCGCGTCACCGAATGGTACGAGGCCGATAAGGAGCGGCTGAAGATCCGGACGGCGGCGCTCCACGAGATCGAGCACGGCGGCAACGACACGGCCGCTATGGCCCGCTTCATCGCCGACTCCATCGTCGGCTGCCATCTTCGGACGATGGCGCGGATGAATATCGGGTATGACCTGCTCACGTGGGAGGGTGACATCCTGCGCCTGCACTTCTGGGCGCACGCCTTTGAGTATCTGAAGAAGACCGGCGCCGTCTACCTGCAGACCGAAGGGAAGCTCAAAGGCTGCTGGGTGATGAGGATTGAAGACGGGCCGGCTGAGGCCGTCCCCGACCGGGAAGCTGACGGCGCAGCCTCAGCGGACGAGGAAGAACCCAAGGAAAAAGTCATCGTGCGGTCGGACGGCACGGTGACGTACGTCGGCAAGGACATGGCCTATCAGCTCTGGAAGTTCGGGCTGCTGGGTAAAGATTTCTACTACCGGATCTTCGAGACTGGCGTGAAGCCGCTGTGGTCCACCACCTCGGACCCGGCGGCGGCGGATCCCGATCCTCCTTTCTTCGGGCGGGCTGCGTGGGTGTGCAACGTCATCGACACCCGCCAGTCGTATTTGCAGAAGCTGGTGAAACAGGCGCTGGCGGCGCTCGGGCATCACGAGCAGGCGGCCCACTCCATCCACTACTCGTACGAGATGGTCGCGCTGTCGCATCAGACGGCGCGCGAGCTCGGATACGACACGAGCATTGACGCGGACCGGCCGTTCGTCGAGGTCTCGGGGCGAAAAGGTCTCGGCGTCAAGGCGGACGACCTCCTCGACCGGCTGCGCGACAAGGCGGCCGCCGAAGTCGCGAAACGCAATCCGGATCTCGCCGACGAGCAGGCGCGCCAGATCGCCGAAGAGCTTGCGACCGCGGCGGTCCGTTACTTCATGGTGAAGTTCTCACGCGGCAAGATCATCGTGTTCGACATCGACGAGGCATTGAGCTTCGAAGGAGAGAGCGGTCCGTACCTGCAGTACGCCGTCGTCCGTGCCAACAACATCTTCAACAAGCTAAGGGAGCGGTACGGCCTCGACGAGGCGGGAATCGTGGCGGCGGTCTCGAGCGGCCGTGTCACGCCCATCGAGCCGAGCGGCGAAGAGGCAGACGATCTGTGGGGGCTCGTCCTGGAAGCCGCGCGGCTCGACGAGGTCGTCGACCAGGCCGTCCGCACGCTGGAGCTATCCGTCGTCGCGAAGTACGCGTTCGCGCTCGCGCAGTCGTTCAACGGCTTCTATCACAAGTATCCGGTGCTCAACGAGGAGCGTGCGGATGCGCGGCTGTGGCGTGCCGCCGCCGTCGCGTTCTATCGCCGCCAACTCACCCGGGCACTCGATCTCATGGGCTGTAGGGTACCTGTCAAGATGTGATCGGAATGCGGATGCGGAATGCGAAGCACCCCGCAACACGCACCGCGCACCACGCACAACATGAACCATCCACCGATCATCGGCATCACACGCTGCAGCAGGCTGGACGACTACGTCGCCTCGATCGAACAGGCCGGCGGACGTCCGCGGATCCTCGACGTCAGCGACAGCCCGCGGAAGGTCCTCGGCGAGATCCAGGGCCTCGTGCTCACCGGCGGCGGGGACATCGATCCGGTCCTCTACCGCGAGGAACGCCATGAGACGGTGATGGACGCGGAACCGGGGCGCGATGAATTCGAGATCGATCTCGCGCGCCGCGCGATGGACTCGGGACTCGCGGTTCTGGCGATCTGTCGCGGCGCCCAGGTGTTGAACGTGGCGGCGGGGGGAACGCTCCTTCAGGACATTCCGTCCGCGATCGACCCCGCTCTTCCCCACGCGATCAATTCTCCGAAAGACGAGATCGCGCACGACGTGGCGGTGACACCCGGCTCGCGCCTGCAACAGGCGCTCGGTCCGTCGGTGACCTCGAGTCACACGTGCCGCGTCAACAGCCGTCATCACCAGTCGGTCGGACGGCTGGGCGGGTCGCTCCGGGCGTCGGCGACGGCATCAGACGGTATCGTCGAAGCGATCGAATCGCCCGATGCGGACTTCTGCATCGGCGTCCAGTGGCACCCCGAAAACTTCTGGCGTACCGGAGAATTCAAGGGTCTGTTCGAATACTTCATTGCGGCGGCACGAGCGAGGTCTCTCGATCCGTAGGTCGAGAGGTGTGATGGCGGTTCAGACAGGAGACGTCCTCGACGTCACGGCTGACAAGCCGGCATCCGGCGGACGGATGCTGGCGCGTCACGACGGCCAGGTGATTCTCGTGGCCGGCGCCATCCCGGGGGAGCGCGTGACCGTGCGCGTGACAAAGGCCGGGAAGCAGGTCGCGTTTGCCGATGTGAGCGGCGTCCTGGAAGCGTCCGGCGACCGTCGCGTACCCATGACCGATCCTGAGTGCGGCGGCTGCGTGTATGCGCACATCGCATACGCGCGGCAGGTCCGGCTCAAGGGTGAAATCCTCCGGGATGCGTTCGTACGCATTGGACGCATCCCCCTGCACGAAGACCCGGCAGTCAGCGCCGGTCCGGAGCACGCCTACCGGATGAGGGCGCGGTTCAACGTCCAGGACGGGCGCGCCGGGTTCTATCGCGAGAATACCCACGACACTTGCGACCCTCGGCAGACACGGCAACTGTCCGAGGATGCCATCGACGCGGTCGAAGCAGCCGTCCGCGGTCTCGCGGCGGAAGGCGTGACGGCGCTGTCGGTGGAGCTGGCCGAGAACGTCGCCGGGGATCAGCGTGCGCTGCATGTGGACGCGGCACATACGGCGACGATCCAGCCCGCAATCGCGCGCGCGGTCGAAGAGGCGCGTCTCACCGGAGCCACCAGCAGCACGACGGACGGCGGGACCTCCGCGGCGGGAGATCCGATTGTCACTGACACGCTCGCGACGCTGACGAACGGACGCGTCGTCACCGGCGTACTGCGGCGGCATCCGCAGGCGTTCTTTCAGGCGAATCGCTTCCTCGTGGGCTCTCTCGTGGGGGAAGTCATGGACGCCGTGGCCCCCGGACCAGTTCTGGATCTCTATGCAGGCGTCGGCCTTTTTTCGGTCGCGATCGCGGCCTCAGGCCACGGGGGAGTCACAGCCGTCGAGGGAGACGCCGTCAGCGCGCGCGATCTCGAGAGGAACGCCGCACCGTTCGAGGAAGCGCTCCACGTCGTTCGCGGCAGCGTCGAGAGCTATCTCCAGCGGCGGCCGACGGCGCCACCGCAGACCCTGATCGTGGATCCGCCAAGAACCGGCATGTCCAAAGCAGCGGCGGAGTCAATCGTGCGCTCACGCGCGCCGCGCATCGTTTACGTCTCCTGCGATCCGCCCACCATGGCGCGAGACGCCCGCCGGCTGCTCGACGCCGGCTACCGTCTCTCGAGCCTGCGCGGTTTGGATCTGTTCCCGAACACGGCTCACATCGAATCGGTCGGGGTATTCGATCTCTACCTCTAAGGGGACAGCCACCTTTTTCCGTCCAGAAAAGGTGGCTGTCCCCTTTCAGCGCTCGTACGCGATTACGGGGAGATTCAACGATTCGCGGAGCAGGCGGTCGTAGGCGACGAGCGCGGCACGGCGCCTCGCATCCTCCGGCATGCGTGCAGCGAACGGCGCGAGGTCCGCGTCCACCTCCTGACGGAGGGCGTCGGCCCGGGCTGGATCGATGTGATCCTTCGCGGCGGCGACCAGCCCTGCATCCAGTTCCGCGAGCCGCGCGATGATCCTCGCCCGCGCATCCCCGCGCGCCCTCCGCGCCCCTCCGGCCAGCTGGTCGAGCTCGGGAACTACACGGGCGATCGCAGCGGACAGCTGCGGCGCATCCCCGTTCAGCCGAACCGCAAGCAGCCGGGTGACGGTGCGCTCGATATGGGAGGCCAGCGACGTCGTTGGAGAAGGCGGCGCCTCCGAGACCTGGCCCGCCCCCGTGCCGATGGCGCGTCTCCAGTCGTCGAAGGCCGCGAGAACGTCCGCTTCGCAGAACTCGATACGCAGTGCGCGGCGTCGCTGCGTTTTCGCCGCCTGTCGCTCGCACGTACGGTCGATGCCGCGGAACGCGACCTTCAACGGCACCCCTTGATCCGCCCAGCCACGCACCATCTCGAACGCGGGCCCGACGATGCGGATCAGGTGCCCTGCGTTTTTCTTACAGAGGTAGCCCTCGACCTCGCGGCAGTAATCGGCTTCATCCGCGTTCATGGCCACGGTTCAACACGGTTCAACGCCACTGTGCAACACGATGCAACACTGTTAGTTCATCGGCGCTCATCCGTGGTTCCGATCCCAGATTATACGAAGGCCTTGCAAGGTGAGGTCGGGCTCCACACGCTGGATCGCCTTCGTTTCAGCCGCCAGGATGTCGGCCATCCCGCCGGTGGCGATGCACGGGGCGCGGTCGCCGCCTTCCATCTCCTCGCGCATTCGCGTGACGATGCCGTCCACCATCGACACGTAGCCGAAAAACAGGCCGGACTGCATGGACGTCACCGTCGTGCGGCCGATGACCTCCGGAGGTTTTCTGACGTCCACGCGCGGCAGCCGGGCCGCACGCTGGAAGAGCGCGTCCGCGGAGATGCCAATGCCGGGACAGATAACGCCCCCGAGGTATTCCCCACGCGCGGAGATCGCATCGAAGGTCGTCGCGGTGCCGAAATCCACCACGATGACCGGGACGCCGTCCGCGCGTCCGAAGGCTTCGTACGCGGCAATCCCGTTGACGACGCGGTCGGCGCCGACGTCGGAAGGTGGCTGATACAGGACGGGCATGCCGGTATTCCCGGCCGGATCCACGGTCAGCGGCCGCTTCTCGAAAAACCGCTCGCACATCTCTTCCATCGTCCGCGTCAGCGGCGGCACGACTGACGACAGGATGATGCCGTCGATGCTCGCGAGGTCGATGTCGCTCCGCTCGAAGAGCTGCGTGACGAGAATGCCGATCTCGTCAGACGTCCGCTCGCGCATCGTGACCAGGCGCCAGCTCTCGGTGAGCAGCTCCCGATCGAAGACGCCGAGGACGATGTTCGTGTTGCCAATATCGATCGCTAGCAGCATGCGGCCCCTACACCCACTTCAGCGTCCCCGAGATTATGCGCTCCGGGACGCCATTCACCATGACACGGAGGGCGCCATCCTCGTCAATGCCGGCGGTCCTGCCGGCACGGGTGCCGGCTTCGGCCTGCCATTCGACCGTCGCGCCGGAAGCGGACGGAGAAAGCACGCGCCAGCGCGCGAGCACCTGGGCACAGTTGCCCGCCGCGAGCTCGTCGAAACATTGTCGGAGCGCGACGAGGGTGGCGGCAAGCACGGTACCGGGCTGCACCTCGCGGCCAAGTTCGGACTCCAGCGACGTCGCCCGGTCTGCGATCTCGGGTGGATACGCGGCCGGTCGCAGGTTGATACCGAACCCGAGCACCACGTGCTGCACACCTTCGGGCGCAGACGACGCTTCGGCGAGGATACCCGCCACCTTGCGCCGGCGGCCGCATCCGCCGTCGATGACGATGTCGTTCGGCCACTTGATTTCAACCGGCAGCCGGGTCGCGGCGAGAATGCCATCGGCGACGCCGACTCCACCGGCCAGAGACAGATAAGGCGCGGCGCCCGCATCGCGGCAGATCACCGAAACGTAAAGCCCGGCGCCGGGTGGCGAAAACCAGGTCCGGCCGAGCCGCCCCCTCCCCGCGGTCTGCGCCGAGGCGATGACCGTCGTGCCTTCCGCCGCGCCACCTTCCGCCAGCCGTGCCGCCTCATCGTTGGTCGAGGGAAGCTCGGAAAAATAATGGATGGTCGCGCCGACCCGGCCCCGCGCGGCTGCGCTCCGTTCGAGCGCCGCGGTCAACTCCCGCGGGATCGCCTCAGACATCCGGCTCGAGCTCGAAGCTCAGGTCGGCGGCCGGAGCGGAGTGTGTCAGCGCCCCGATCGACACGTAATCCGCCCCCGTCGCGGCGAGCTCGGGCATGCGCTCGAACGTCACTCCTCCAGAGATCTCCACCTTCGCCCGGCCGGCGATTCGGCGCACCGCCTCGCACGTCTCCTCGAGCGAAAGATTGTCGAGCAGGATGATGCTCGCGCCGGCGGCCAGAGCGGCGTCGACCTGGTCGAGACTCTGCGCCTCGATCTCGATCGGCAGGCGGAGGTCCGCCGCCTTCATTCGAGCCATTGCCGCTTCGACCCCGCCGGCGAGCCGGATGTGATTGTCCTTGATGAGGATGCCGTCCTCGAGACCGAAGCGATGGTTCGTGCCACCGCCCGCGCGAACCGCATACTTTTCAAGCGCGCGCAGCCCCGGGGTCGTCTTCCGCGTATCGAGGACGGTAATGCGCCCCCCCGCAGCATCGACGAAGCGTCGCGTCAACGTCGCAATGCCGCTGAGGCGCTGGAGAAAGTTCAGCGCCGTTCGCTCCGCGGTCAACATCGCGCCGGCGTACCCACGCACATCCGCCACGGTCTCCCCCGGCGCGCAGCGGGAGCCGTCAGGTTTGTGGACCGTGAAGGTCACACCCGGGTCGAGTTGACGGAAGGCCTCCGCGGCCACGTCAAGGCCGGCGATGACGCAGTCAGACTTCGCGAGGATGATGCCGCGAGCACGGAGTTCGGGTGCGACCGTGGCTTCTGTCGTGATGTCTCCGCCGCCGAGATCCTCTTCGAGCGCGCGGTGCAGCGCGTCGCGAAACGTCGCCGCCTCAAGCGCAGCAGAGGGGGCCGACCTCACCCTGTGCGCTCCGGGCTCACCGCTTCAGCGGCAGCGAGCTCCACGCCTACCTGCAGCGTGTCCGCGACGGCGGTCTCGAGCTGCTGAATCAATCCCGACGCACGAAGATCCTGCTCGACGTGCGGAAGCAAATCGAGTTGCGCGCGGGGCGCGCGGATGACCGCACGAGCCACCTGTGTCTTGAGCGGACGCTGCTCTTCGGACTTTTTCTTGCGAATCGCGCCGAGCACCGCCGCCGCGAAGTCCAGCGCCGCGACACCTTCGGCGTCGGCCGCCGGCGGCTCGCAGACGGCAACGACCTCAGCGCCGGCAGGCCACGTGGCGGTATGGATCGAGCCCTGCCGCCACCACGACCAGACCTCTTCGGTCACGAATGGCAGAAACGGCGCCAAGAGCCGGAGCATCGCGGACAAGGCCGTCAGCAGCGCGCCGTTGGCCGACGCCGCGGCTTCAGCACCCTGATCCCCGTAACGGCGTCCTTTCACGAGCTCCAGGTAGTCGTCGCAGAAGAACCAGAAGAACGACTCGGTCCGCTCCAGCACGCGCGTGTAGTTGTAGTCCTCGAGATCTGTCGTGGACTCCTCGACGATGGCGGCCAGCTTCGTCAGGAGCCCTCTGTCGATCGGAGCGGTCACGGCACCGGGGGCGTCCTGCTTCGAGAGAACGAACTTCGACGCATTCAGGAGCTTGATCGCGAGGCGCCGACCGACCTTCATCTGACCGGCGTCGAACGCGGTATCGGCCCCCGGCCGCCCGCTCGCCGACCAGTAGCGGACGCCATCCGACCCGTGCTCCTCGAGAAGCGCCATCGGCGTGACGACGTTCCCCTTCGATTTCGACATCTTCTTGCGGTCGGGATCGAGGACCCATCCGGAAATCGACGCGTTCCGCCATGGGATCGTGCCGTGCTCGAACTCCGATCGCAGCAACGTCGAAAACAGCCAGGTGCGGATGATGTCGTGCGCCTGCGGGCGAACGTCCATGGGAAACACGCGGGCAAACAGGTCTGCGTCCTCTTCCCAGCGCCCAACGATCAAGGGCGTGAGCGACGAGGTCGCCCACGTGTCCATGACGTCTGGATCGGCGGTGAAGCCGCCCGGCTGATCGCGCTGCGCCGCGCTAAAGCCGTCCGGCACGTCGGTGGACGGATCGATGGGCAGGCTCCCCTCGTCCGCGAGCAGTCGCGATTCGTACTCGACCGTGCCGTCCTCGCACAGCTTGTACCAGAGGGGAAAAGGAACGCCGAAGAAACGCTGGCGGCTCACACACCAGTCGCTGTTCAGTCCATTGATCCAGTTCTCGAGTCGCGCCTGCATGAACGGCGGGTGCCATCGGATCTCCCGACCGCGCTCCAGCAGCCGATCGCGGAACTCCATCGTCCTTATGAACCACTGACGGCTCGTGACGATCTCGAGCGGCCGGTCCCCCTTCTCGTAGAACTTGACCTGATGGGTGATCGGCCGCGGCTCGCCGACGAGATCCTCGCTTGCGCGGAGGAGCTCCACGATCCGCGCCCGCGCCTTGACCGCCGACAGGCCCGCAAGCTGGTCGTACTGCACCTGCGCGCGGATCGAATCTTCCGACTCCCATCCGCGCTCTCCCCAGACGACTGGCTTGAACGCGCCATTGGTCTGAATCACCGCGCGCACGGGCAAACTCAGTTCGCGCCACCACACCACGTCGGTGACGTCGCCGAAGGTGCAGATCATGGCCGCGCCGGTGCCCTTCTCCGGATCCGCCAGCGGGTGCGGCTTGACAGGCACGCGCACCCCGAAGAGCGGTGTCGTCACCTCCGTACCGAAGAGCGGTTGATAGCGAGGGTCATCCGGATGGGCGACGATCGCGACGCACGCCGGGATCAGCTCTGGGCGCGTCGTCTCGATCTCGACGAACCCTGAACTCTTCGCAAACCGGATCTTGTGGTACGCACCCGGCTGCTCGCGATCCTCCAGCTCCGCCTGCGCGACCGCCGTGCGGAAGTCGACGTCCCAGAGCGTCGGCGCCTCGACCTGATAAACAAGGTTGCGCTTCAGCTCGCGCAGAAATGCGAGCTGCGACACGCGCTGTGCCCGCCGGTCGATCGTCGCGTAAGTCATCGACCAGTCCACAGACAGCCCGAGATGCCGCCAGAGGTGCTCGAAGACCTTTTCGTCCTCGGCCGTCAGCCGGTTGCACAGTTCGATGAAGTTCGGACGCGAGACCGGGATCGGCTGCTTACCCGGCTTTTCGGGGGGTGTGAAGGACGGGTCGTACGGCAGCGACGGATCGCAGCGGACGCCGAAGTAGTTCTGCACACGCCGCTCGGTGGGCAGGCCGTTGTCATCCCAACCCATCGGATAGAACACCGCCTTGCCGCGCATCCGCTGAAAACGGGCGACGATGTCGGTGTGGGTGTAGGAGAAGACGTGACCGACGTGCAGCGATCCGCTGACCGTGGGCGGGGGCGTGTCGATCGAAAAGACCTCGGCGCGGTCGCGGCTGCGGTCGAAACGGTACACCGCGTCCGCAGACCAGCGCTCGGTCCATTTCTGCTCGAGGCCTTCGAGGGCGGGCTTGTCGGGAACGGTGATCGGGTGGCTCGAGTCCACGGCATCGGGCATATCCGATGATGGTATCAGGTCGATGTCACGGCGAATGTCTGCCGGCGTGCGCTGATAAGATCGACGCCTTCATGCGACTCCGCCGCCCACCTGCGACGCGTCTCATTACCGCGCTCGACGTCATCCTGATTGTGGCTGTCGCGACCGCGATTGTCATGGCGCTCGGTGCGCGCGGCCGGTTCTCTTTCGGGCCGGTGATGATCTCCCTTCGCGATCCGTTGCGTCCGGCGTTGGTCGCCGTCGTTGTGTATGCGATTCGATTCCTCATCGGCCGAGGGACACCCGTTCTCCCCTCGCTGGGCCAGTCGAGTATTCGGTCCAGGCTGGACGCAGAGCTCGAATGTATCAGGCAACCGGCGAGAGCGACGCGTGAGGTGAAGTACTACGCGCTCGCTGCCATGCTCACGTCGGTGGTGTGGCTGATGCCACACCTCGTGAACATCCGTCAGGTGCCGGACCCCGGAGACCCGGTCTTCTCCGCCTGGCGCCTTGCACGCTTCGCACACCAGTTGCTCAATGAACCGTCGCGGCTTTTCGACGGGAACATCTATCATCCGTCCCGTAGCACGCTGACGTATTCAGACCCAACCGTGCTCGAGGCAGTCGTGGCGTTCCCCTTCATCGCCGCCGGTGCGGATCCGCTCGTCGTGTCGAATGCGCTGCTGCTGGCGACCTTCCCGTTGACCGCACTTGCGTTCTTCTTCACCGCCTGGCGGCTCACCGGCGATCCGCAGGCTGGGTGCGTCGCCGGCATTCTCGGCGGGCTGTCCCCTTTCAAGATCGAGCACTACAGCCACCTGGAGCTGCAGTTCTTCTTCTTCGCGCCATTGGGACTGCTCTTTCTTCTACGCATGCTGGCGGCGCCGTCGTGGCGCACCGGCGCCTGGTTCGGCGCGATCGTCGCGGCCCAATGGCTCGCCTCCATGTACCTCGGCGTGATGCTCATGGTGTTTCTCGCCCCGGTCGCGCTGCTTGCGGCGGTCACATGGAACGCACGGCCGACGCGCGGCCTTGCCGCTGCGGTCGCCATGAGCGCAGCGGTCACTGTTCTGTTGGGAAGCGTCACCGCCGTCCCGTTTCTTCGCACCGACGCGGACCGGGGCGGGCGGTCCATCCAGGAGGTTCAATTCTGGAGCGCGACGCCAACCAGCTATGGCGATCGGCATCGGTTCCTGGCCGCGTACCGCAACATCGGCGACCGCTCGAACAATCTGCCGGAGCGTGAGCTCTTTCCAGGCGCGGTCCCACTCGCGCTGGGCGCGATCGGGCTGGCGCCACCTGTGTCTCTCGCCACTCTCGCGCTGGCTGCCGGCGGGGCTCTCGCCTTCGATGCCTCGCTCGGAACGAATGGGCTGATCTACGACGAGTTGTACAAATATGTGCGGCCGTTCCGAGGTATGCGCGTTCCCGCCCGGTTCGCAGCGCTCGTCGGCACCGCACTGATTCTCCTGTCCGCGTACGGAGCGCGACGCGTGCTGCAACTGGGTCGCAACCGCACCATGCGTGGCGGCATCCTTGGCTGCCTCGCGGCCGCCGCACTCATCGAGTTGCGCCCGGCGCTGCCACTGGAGCGGTACCCCGACACCCTTCCTTCGATCTACTCGGCGGTCACCAGCGATATGGTGCTCGCCGAGTTGCCGATCGAAGACATGCCGAACTTCGCTTACATGTACTTCTCCACAATCCACTGGGCGCGGCTCATCAACGGCCAGAGCGGACACTTCCCCGTGGGTTACACAACGCTCGTGGAAGAAATGAAGGAATTTCCGCGACCGGACCTCCTGGTGGAGCTCCGCAAACGCGGCGCGACACACATCACGGTGAACTGCAAGCTGTTCGCGCAACCATCGCGGTGCCCGGGCTTGATCGAACGGATGGACGGGATGCCGGAGCTCCAGCTGATCTCGAGCGGGAGGTGGGAGAGGGCGGAGGTGCGGCTCTACGAAATCCGCTAGATCGCTTCGGCGCGCGGACGGACGTTGCCGCCGATGAAGTCGATGATCTCCTGCATCGGCGTCCCCGGCAGGAAGATCCCTTTCACGCCGGCGTCGCGCAGCTTCGGGATGTCGACGTCCGGGATGATCCCCCCGATGACCACGAGCACATCGTCCAATCCCTTCTCGCGAAGGAGGTCCATGACGCGCGGACAGATGTGCATGTGCGCGCCGGACAGGATGGACAGGCCGATGGCATCGGCGTCCTCCTGCAGCGCGGCGGCAACGATCTGCTCGGGCGTCTGGCGGAGTCCCGTGTAGATGACTTCCATGCCGGCATCACGCAGCGCGCGCGCGATGACCTTCGCGCCGCGATCGTGACCATCGAGGCCGGGCTTGGCAATGACGACGCGGATTTTGCGCATAACAGCTATCAGCTATCAGCCGCCAGCAGTCAGCCAGAGCCGCCAGCCCTGACGAGGCTGAAAGCTCGGAGCTGAAAGCTGAAAGCTAAATCAGTGGCACTTCTTCGTACTCACCCCACATCTCGCGAAGCGCGTCGCACATTTCGCCGACGGTGGCGTAGGCACGGACGCAATCGAGCAGCGGGTACATCGTATTGTCGCGGCCGCGGGCGGCGGTCCGCAGTGCGTCGAGCGTTTGCTGGAC
>JACDCA010000555.1 GCA_013694635.1 Acidobacteriota bacterium
TGGTCGACAGCGTCTGCATTCTCGGCAGGTTCCAGTCCAGCCGCCCCGTGTAGTCCCAGTCAGGAAAGTCGAGCTCCCGGAGTCCGGTAAACACTCGCGGGCTGCGGGCGTCGTTGTTCGTGAGTGAAGAGGGAAATCTCGAGACAATCGACTGAATCCAGGCGCGGTTCTCGGGCGTGTCGTTGCCGCGCGTGAGCCACGGAACGTTGATGTCCGACGGAAGAATGAACTCGCGCGTATAGCCCCCCTGTCCGTCTTCCGCCGCGTAGTCGGCACTGCCGAACGCAAACACCTTGTTCCGCATCACGGGGAACCCTGCGGTGAAGCCATACTGATTCCGGCCTCCCTCAGCTCTCGGCGGCTTCGGATTTACCAAACCCGTGAACCATGAGCGCGCGTTCCAGTCGTTTTCGCGCCGGTATGTGTAAACATCACCACGAACGCGATTGGTTCCGGACTTGGTCTGTACAAGCACCACTGCACCGTCGGCGCGTCCGAACTCTGCGGAATAACTGTTCTTGAGGATCTGGAACTCCTGGATCGTCGACAGCGCAACGCCCTGTCGATGCTGATTCTCCGAAGAATCGTCGTTATTCACACCGTTGATCTGGAACGTCGCACCGCGGCTGCCGGTGTTGTTGAAGTTGATCGAGGATCCGGATGATGCGGTCGGGTTGTTTTGCCCTGACGTCGGGTTCTCCTGGAACCCGGGGAACGTCTCCGCGAGAGAAAGGAAGCCGTTCGCATTCAAGGAGGGCTTGTCCATGATCTGCTGCTCGGTCAGAGAGGACCTCACCTCCGCTTTCGTCAGGTTGATGGGCGGCGGCTCTCCCTTGACAGTCACCGTGTCGGTGACGCGCGGATCCAGCTTGAAATCCGCGACGCGCGTTTCGTTCAGACCAACAGTGATCTGTTCGCGCGTCATGGCGCCGAAGCCTGTGAGCGTGGCCGTCACCGTGTAGCGGCCGATCTGCATGAAGGGCGCGCTGTAGAGTCCCACTTCATTTGTAACGACCACCCGCTGTGCGCCGGTGTCCTGGTGCCGGATGGTGACGGTCGCGCCGGGTAGCACGCCGCCGCTCGTATCCGTAACTGTCCCTTGAATCGTTCCGGTGACGGTCTGTGCAAGTGCGGGCGTGCTGAGGGTTGCGAGGAGGGCCACGCCAAGCGCGCAGCCGAGCAGAGCTTTCGCCATTATTCCCCCTGATGACGCGGGCCGGATTAGAAGTGCGGATGAGTTCACGGATCGCGGTGAATTCTCGCCGCAATTCCTCCCGAAGTCAACATCCGCGGCCTGTAACTCGTTGACAGGCCTCGCGGCAACTTGTTACCCTCGTGCGATTTATGACATCACGACGTGGGGGACGCCGCCTGCTGGCCGCGACGGTGATGGCGGCGCTCTGTGGGTCGACATTCGATGAAGCAGCCCTAGAGGGATGGCCTACGACTGCCGCAGTCCTGAGGGGCTGGCCTTCGCCTGCCGCAGTCCTGAAGGGCTGGCCCACGCCTGCAGCGCAATCGCTGAGACCCGAACAGGCGGGCACCGAAACGCGCGCACTCTGGGTGCTTCGGACATCGCTCACCTCTCCAGCGAGCATCACCGCGCTGGTCCGCTCCGCGCGGCAGCATGGCTTCAATACGCTCTTCGTGCAGGTGCGCGGCCGCGGCGACGCCTATTACCGCGGCGGGATCGAGCCGCTGGCGCCCGACCTCGCTCGGCAGCCGGCCGCGTTCGATCCATTGGCCGCCGTCATCGAGGCGGCCCATGCCCGGGACATCCGCGTCCACGCATGGATCAACCTGAACCTGGTCTCGAGCGCCGTGGTCCTCCCCGCGGCGCGCGGACATGTCGTTTATCGCCATCCAGAATGGCTGATGGTGCCGCGCGATATCGCCCAGGAGCTGGCGCGCGTCGACATCCGCAGCCCCGCGTATGTCGGCAAACTCGCCCGCTGGACGCGCGGGCAGCTGACCGACGTCGAAGGTCTGTACGTCTCCCCTGTCGCGCTCGGCGCCGCCGCGCACACCGAGCTGGTCGTTCGCGACATCACGCGCCGTTATGCACTGGACGGCCTGCATTTCGACTACGCCCGCTACCCGACAGACCGCTTCGACTACAGCCGGCACGCCATCCGTGAGTTCCGCGGCTCGGTCAGCGCCTCGCTGAGCGAGGCACGACGCAGGGCGCTCAACGCGGAGTCGGCGACCGA
>JACDCA010000585.1 GCA_013694635.1 Acidobacteriota bacterium
GTGCAACACCGTGCAACACTGATTCTGTCAGCGCGGATCTCGACGGTCCCCGCAGTGTTGCACCGTGTTGCACCGTGGCCGTTGAACTGTGTTGCACCGTGGCACTACGGGACACGTGCCGCCGCGCGCGTGAGGACGAGCGGACCGTCCTTCGTCACCGCGACCGTGTGCTCGAAATGCGCCGACAGGCTGCCGTCGCGCGTCACCGCGGTCCAGCCGTCCGCCAGCATCTTCACGCCCGGCCGTCCGAGGTTCACCATCGGCTCGATCGCCAGCGTCATCCCTTCGGCGAGGCGTGGCCCCCGGCCCGGCTCTCCATAATTGGCGATCTGCGGATCTTCGTGCAGCGAAGCGCCGATGCCATGCCCGACGAATTCCCGCACGACCGAAAAGCCGTTCGCCTCGACGTGCTTCTGGATCGCGTGGCCGATGTCAGACACCCGGCCGCCGAGCCGAACCTGCTCGATCCCCTTCTCCAGCGCCTCCTGCGTGACGCGCAGCAGGAGCTGCACCTCTTCCGGGACCCGGCCGACCGGGACCGTCACCGCCGAGTCGCCGAAGAACCCCTGCTTCTTCACGCCCATGTCGAGCGAGAGGATGTCCCCCTCGGCCAGCGGCCGCTTCGACGGGATCCCGTGAATCACCTCGTCGTTTCTCGAGGCGCACAGCGTGCACGGATACCCGCGATACCCCTTGAACGCGGGCTCGGCCCCGGCCGCGCGCACGAGCCGTTCGGCCTCCGCATCGAGCTCGAGCGTCGTGATCCCCGGCTTGACCTGCGAGGCGAGCTCCGCGAGCACCTCGGCCACGAGCACGCTCGCGTCCCGCATCTTCTCGATCTCCGCCGGGCTCTTGCACACGATCACAGCGGGGCGCTCCGCGAGAGCTCGGTCACGGCCGCATCCAGCTGCGCGGTCACGACGTCCGGCGGCTGATTCCCGTCGATCGAGCGAAACGTCGGTCTGGCCGAGTAATAGTCGACGAGCGGCTTCGTCTCCCGCTGATACACCTTCAGCCGCTCGAGGACGGTCTCGACGCCATCGTCCATCCGGGCGATGAGCGCACCGCCGCATTTCTGGCAGGCGCCGGTCCACTCGACGGCCGCGTTCGTGCCGCACTTGCTGCAGACGCGACGCGTCGCGAGCCGCCGGACCAAAACGTCCTCGGGGACGACGATGTCGACGACAACCAGCGGACCGCGGCCGTTGATCATCTGGTCCAGCGCCGCCGCCTGGACGACGGTGCGTGGAAAGCCGTCGAGCACGAATCCGCCGCGCGCATCGTCGCGGTTGAGACGTTCGCGGACGATGCCGATCATGATGTCGTCGCCGATGAGGCTGCCCGCCGACATCGTCGCCTTCGCGGCCTGGCCGACGTCCGACTCCGCCTGGACGGCTTCGCGCAGGATATCGCCGGTCGAGATCTTCGGCAGTTGCCGCACGCGCGCGAAGCGTTCCGCCTGGGTGCCTTTACCCGCGCCGGGCGGCCCGAGCATGATGACGTTGAGCGCCGCGGCGTTCCCTTGGGACTGCTCCACCAGTTAGCCTCGCCGTCCGCGGATCCGCGTCTTCTTCATGAACCCGTCGTAGTGCCGCATGATCAGTTGCGACTCGATCTGCTGCACCGTGTCCATGGCGACACCGACGATGATCAGAAGCGACGTGCCGCCGAAGATGAACTGTACGCCGAGGCCTTCGGTGAACGGCCGCGGCAGCACCGAATAGAGCCACTCGCCAATCCACGGGATCTGCGCGACCCGGAACCCGGTGATCAGGAACTGCGGCAGGATCGCGACCATCGCCAGATAGATCGCGCCTACCAGCGTGATGCGCGTCAGGATCGTATCGATATGCTCCGCGGTCCGCTTGCCGGGGCGGATGCCCGGAATGAATCCGCCGTACTTCCGCATGTTCTCCGCCACATCGTCGGGATTGAAGATGATGGCGGTGTAGAAGTAACAGAAGAAGATGATGCCGGCGACGTACAGCAGGTCGTGGAGCGGCATGCCGGGGGCAATCTGGTCCAGCCACAGCCGGGCGCGGCTCGTGGCATCGAACATCGGTGCGAACGTGGCCGGGAACGCGAGAATAGACGAGGCGAAGATCACCGGGATGACGCCTCCGGTGTTGACCTTGAGCGGGATGTGCGTGCTCGAGCCGCCGTACATCCGGCGTCCGACGACGCGCTTCGCGTACTGAACGGTGACGCGCCGGTGCCCGCGCTCGACGAAGACGATGGCCGCGATCACCAGCGCCATCATCACGATCAGGAACGCCAGGCGGATCGGCCCCATCTGCCCGGTGCGAAGCTGGTCGAGCGTGACGAAGACCGCACTTGGCAGGCCGACGATGATCCCCGCGAAGATGATCAGCGACATGCCGTTGCCGATGCCGCGTTCGGTGATCTGTTCCCCCAGCCACATGACGAAGGTCGTCCCCGTCGTGAGCGTGAGCACGGTCATGAGGCGGAAGCCCCAGCCCGGATCGTAGACGAGCGGCAGGCCGCCGGCCATTTCCGTATTCCGCTCGAGGAACACGGCGATCCCCATGGCCTGGACGACGGCCAGCAGGATCGTCCCGTAGCGTGTGTATTGCGTGATCTTCCGGCGCCCGAGCTCCCCTTCCTTCGAGAGCCGCTCGAGGTAGGGCCAGACGACCGTCAGCAGCTGCAGGATGATCGACGCGCTGATATACGGCATGATGCCGAGCGCGAAGATCGTCATCTGCGACAGGTTCTGCCCCGAGAACATGTCGTACAGGCCGAACACGCCGGAGCTCGCGCTCTGCATGAGCGCCCTGAGCGCCTCACCGTTGATGCCGGGCGTGGGGATCTTGCTGCCCACCCGGTACACCGCCAGCAGCCCCAGCGTGAACAGCACGCGGTTGCGCAGCTCCGTGACGGCGAAGACGTTCTTGAGGCTTTCGATCATGACTATGCGAGCACCTCGGCCGTGCCCCCCGCCGCCGCGATTTTCTCGGCGGCCTTGCCGCTGAACTTGTGGGCGCGGATCGTCAGCGCCTTCGA
>JACDCA010000629.1 GCA_013694635.1 Acidobacteriota bacterium
CGGCAAGGTTCCGGCGGCTCCGAGAAAGGCGTAGCCGCTGATAGCGATGCGGGAGATTCCGTTGGTGAAGACGTCACCCGTGTTGATGCCCGGGATACCCAACCGTGTCGCCAGATCCGCTTCCGTCGGCGACGCGCCCTCGATGCGCACGCGTACGAAGCCGGCGCGGAATTCAGACACGAGAGCCGGAGAAAAGGCGTGCGTGAGATTGAGCGAGCCGCTCTGATTGCGGGCCTCGCCGATGGCCGCCGTCGCGCCGCCGCTCGTCGATGGTCCGCCGAGGACGCCGAAGGACGGGGCGTCGGCGGTGTCGGCCTGGAAATAGCTGTAGCGGACGAAGCCCTGCGTCTGGTTGCCGAAGGAGTGGTTCACCTTGACGTCGCCGGAGTGGCGGTCCTGGACGAACTGACCTGTGGCTTCGTAGTTCAAGGTGGCACCAGGCCCTGTGGGGTCAGGCAGCAGCGCCAGGATCGCGCGAGCGACCGGGTTGATGCGCTCGTCGGGAATGATGTTGCCGGCGAATGGCGTGCGCTGCGCGATCGCCCCGGATGCCGGGTCGTAAATGGTAGTGGTCGCCCCACTGAAGTCGCCTCTCCGATAGGCCAGCGGGATCACCGAGAGCAGCTCGTTCTGCCCGCGTCGATCGCGCCCGCGTTGGTAGTCGCCGAAGAAGAAGGTCCGGTTCCGGCGGATGGGCCCACCGAGTGTAAACGCGCTTTGCGTGAGCTTCGTGTCCGGCTGCTCGAGCTGCGAGAGGACGTTTTTCGACTTGAGCGCGCCGTCGGTGTGATACGCCGAGATCGTGCCGCGCATCGTGTTGGTGCCCGACTTGATCTGCACGTTGGTCACGCCGCCGGTGGAACGCCCCTGCTCGGCATCGTACGCGTTGGTGGAGACGTCCACCACTTCGATCGCCTCGGCGGGCGGCACGATGGCGGTCTGCGAAATCACGTTAGTCTGGTTGTTGATGGTGCCGTCCAGTTGAAAACTGTTCGCCCGCTCGTTCTGGCCGTTGACGCGATTGATGACCGATCCGTTCGGGTTGCCGAATGCCGATCCGACGTCGTTGGCTTCGGTGACTCCCGGCATCAACTCCAGCAGGCTTTGATAATTGCGGTCCGGCGAGAGCGGCAGGCTCTCCAGCTGCAGGGTCGTGATGCGGTGCGTCAGGTCCGAGCGATCGGTCTGCAGAAGCGGTCTGGCACCGCTCACTTCGACCGTTTCCGTTACCCCCCCCACGTCCAGCCTGGCGTCGATACGGACCGTTGTGTTGATCGCCACCTCGACGCGGTCGCGTACGAATTTCTTGAAGCCGACCATCGTGATCGCCACCTGGTAGGTGCCCGGCGCCAGGCTGCTGATGGTGTAGAGCCCTTCCGAGTTGGTGATGCTTTCGCGCGTCGTGCCGCGCTCAATATCAGTGACGACCACGGCGGCACCCGGAAGGACGGCGCCGGAATGGTCGATCACGCTCCCGACCAGCGATCCGGTGACGGTCTGCGCGAACACCGTCGCCGCGCTCACGAGTGCGAGAAGCAGCACGACCGTCCCGTGCACGCCGACTATCTGCCACCGGTTTCGGGTCCTGCGCATGGTCTGACTCCTGTCTGCGTTCACCGGCCGAGGTCTATTGGCCATTAGTTCATCACTCAAACAAAATCTGCAATTCGTGGGCGTCGATCGGCAGTCATGGGCGCTAAGCGACGATCGCGGTCCCGAACTGTTTGCGCAGCACGAGCGCCACGGTGCCGCGCAGCCGCGCCTCGGCCCCCTCACCGGCAGGTGCGATGGGCGGGAGGACGCCGGACACTCGCGCAGCGGCGCTCTTTTCCAGGGCCGGCGCCACCGTCGTCCACGCGCGCGTGACCTCCCCGACAACGAGGATGAGGCTAGGGGCGAGCCCGGTGACGAGCATCGCGATCCCTCGGCCCAGAAACTCACCCATGCGGCGCAGCGCACGGACGGCGTGGCGGTCGCCCTGCAGCGCCAGCGCGACGAGGTGATCGAAGTTGCCGGCGTCGCCGGCGGCTGTGGCGCCCGCGCGCCGCCCGTGTACGGCTTGTCTGTACGACTGCAGGGCTGCGGTGTTGGAGGCGTAGACCTCCCAGCATCCGCGGCGGCCGCACCCGCAGAGCGGTCCGCGTTCGTCGAGACTCACGTGGCCGAACTCGCCGCCCAGTCCCGACGCGCCGCGGACGAGTTGGCCGTTGCTGACGATGCCGGTCCCGATGCCCTCGGACACGGTGACGACGATGAGGTCGCGGCGCTCGCGGCTGGAGCCGAACGACGCCTCGGCGATCGCGCATGCATTCGCCGCATTCTCCAGTTCCACCGCGATCCCGGTGGCGCGCTCGACCGGCCCCTTCAGATCGACGTCGCGCCATCCCAGGTTCGGAGCCGCGACCAGCCGCTCGCGCGCGTGGTCCACGCCGCCCGGCACCGTGATGCCGATGCCTTCGCACCTCACGTGCGGATGCGCGCGGAGGAATGCCTGTAATCGGCGACACAGGTCCCGAACGAATACGTTCGGCCTGGAGGCCGTGGGGATGGTGTCGTAGGCGATCACCCGGCCGTTGGGATCGGCGATCGCGATCGTGGTCAGGGCCGGGCGAACGTCGACGCCGAGGATCCTGGCGCGCTCCACGTTCAGATAGAGCAACCGCGGCTTTCTGCCGCGCGGCGCGTCGCCGGCGGCCCCTTCGGTGACCCACCGCTGCCGGATCAGGTGTTCGGTGATCAGCGAGACCGTGCTGCGCTGCAGACCGGTTTCGCGCGCGAGATCGGCGCGTGAGATCGGCTGCCTGGCACGGATCAGACCGAGAATCGCATGGCGGTTCGTGTCGCCGACCGTGGCGGTCGACGCGATCCGATATCGCGCTTTACGGGGATCGGGAGGCTGCACTTTGTTCGGGTCATGAACAATACGCCGCGCGAACTGGCCTTGTCAACTTCGAAGCCGTCAGCCGCGGGAAACCTTCGCGTCTCTCCCGTCACGCTCTTCGAATTGACCGCGCTTCATACCCTGGGACGGCTCCGCCTCACCCGCGCGCCTGATGCATGGATGCGCGAGGCGCTCGACGCCGGCGGAATACGCATCGCGGAGCTGTCGCGCCAAACCGCGATCGGCGCCGGCATGATC
Organism: Acidobacteriota bacterium; assembly: GCA_013694635.1. Taxonomy (GTDB): domain Bacteria; phylum Acidobacteriota; class Vicinamibacteria; order Vicinamibacterales; family 2-12-FULL-66-21; genus JACDCA01. Next base: position 3,140 of record JACDCA010000629.1, read on the forward strand.
CCGCGGACGGCGCTCTCGGACCCGCTCGACCGGCTCCTGGTCGCCACCGCCCGGCAGCTCCATGCGACGTTTCTCACGAGCGACACCCGTATTCTCGACTTCGCGGCGACCGCAGGTCACGTGCGGGTGCAGAACGCGGGCAAATAAAGACGGAAGGGTGCGGAACGTTGCGGAGAGTACGATTCAGCGCATCAGTCGCAGCATGAGACCGACGATGGTTGAAACGGCCACGACCTGACCGATCCAGAAGAGGAAGCACCACTTGAACAGCTCGACACGTCCGGTAGCCA
>JACDCA010000644.1 GCA_013694635.1 Acidobacteriota bacterium
TGCGCTCAATCCGTTGTCAGCCGAAACGACCAAGGCGCTGGGCGCCACGTATTTCTGGGCCGGCCGGCACGACCTCGCCATTGCGCACTACGAAAAGGCACTGGCACTTGATCCGACGCTCCCGCAAGTTCACGACCTGCTCGCCGATGCGTATGCGGCGAAGGGCATGTACCGGCAGGCACTCGACTCGCGGCGCACGTACCTGAGGCTCGAGGGAGCGCTGGCGGAGGCGGAGAAGCTCGGAACCGACGGGTCCGAAACCGGGTACCACGCGGCGATGCGCGCCATGCACCAGCGTTATCTCGAGGCGCTGCAACGGGCCGCTCCGACCCAGTACGTTTCTCCCATGGAGTTCGCCTTGACCTATATCGCGCTTGGGGAGAGGGATCGCGCCTTTTCGAAGCTCGAGGAGGCGTTCGGTCAACGCGCGCCGTGGCTGTCGAGCCTGGCAGCGGATCCGGCATTCGATCCGCTGCGACCGGATCCCCGGTTCTCGAAGCTCGTGGCCCGCGTCGGGGTACCCGCCCGGCCGTAGCCGTCGTCCCCGCCAGCAAAACCCCAGCAGATTCTCAGCACTCTCTCAGGACTCCGCTGCGACGCGGCGCGCATACTCGCGTCGTCCTCGGCTCCAATTGCAATCAACGGGTCCTGACGCTCGTCGTTAACGATCCTCACCTGGTTGTTGGGCTGAGATTCCATGGGAGAACTGATATGAAGAAAGTTGTCGCGCTCGTGTTCGTGTTCGTCTTCGCTGTCTGCGTGATGATGACCGTGGCCTCGCCCGCGGTCGGGGTTACGCCAACGCTTATCGGTCGTGGAACGTTTGAGCCGTTTTACGTCAAGGCGGGCGGACCGGCTGCGGGATCGCCGTTGACGCCGGATCCGTTTGAGTCCATCGGCGGAGGCGTATGGATCGGTGATGGCTGGGTTCCGAAGGGCCATCCTCTCGCGGCTCTGGCAGACACCTCCGGCGATGGTAGTGCCGGCGGCGTTGAATTCGAGGCGAAGGCCAAATCCCCTCTCGACATCGTCGTGCGAACCCACGACTACGCCGCGGGAGGTTCTACGGGATGGCATACGCACCCCGGGCCGGTCTTCATCACGGTCCTTCAAGGCACGGTCACTTTCTACGAGTACGATGATCCGACCTGCACGCCCACGATCGTGTCCGCGGGCCAGGGCTATGTCGACACCGGGCGTGGCCATTACGCTCGAAACGAGACCGGGGCGCCCGCTAAGGACGTCACCGTGATCATCGCTCCCGTGGGGCTTCCGTTCCGCGGCGAGCTTCCGGCTCCTGGGCCCAACTGCGCGTTTTAGGGGTCTGGATTGGACCTCATCGAGACCACATGGGCCGCGCCGTCAAGGGCGGTCCATCTCCTTTTCGCGGCCCCGGCAAAACCGCAGCGGTTCCCAAGAAGTCCATCAAGAGTCACCGGACGCCTGCCGCCGAAGCACGGCGTCGGCGATAATGCGGACCAGCCTCTGGCGGCGATGCATACGACGCTCGCGGAGTCACTGCGCATGAAGGGGTTTCGCACGGAATGCCCCCGGCGTACTTGCGCAATGCATCGGCGTCCGCCCGTTCGTATTCTCGAAATAAGCCGCCCAGGCAACCACGTGTGCGGAGCAGGAAGATCCGGCAGTATCAGGACTGGATAACTTCGGTGGACGGCGCTGTGCGACGGACGCGGTAAGTGACGGCGATGGGTCCGAGCCGGATGTTGTCTCCATCGCGCAGCGCCGTCGGCGTCGCAACGCGTTGTTCCCGCAGCCAGGTGCCGTTGGTGCTGCCGAGATCTTCGAGAGTGGCCTCGTCTGCCGTCACGACGATGCGGGCGTGAAGGCGCGAAATACCGGGACGGTCAAACCAGACGTTTGCCTCGGGATCGCGCCCGAGAATGTTCGCTCCTTCCTTGAGCCGGATCTGTCGACCTTCTGCGAGTAGCCAGAACGTCGCGCCGGTCGTATGACCCGGCTGGCGCTGATCGGACCGCTCTTCCGTCTTTGCTTCAAACGCATATCCGAACCCGTGAAGAGTCCGCAGAAAGCGTGGACGGCGCGGGTCGTCACCGAAAGCGTGCCGGATCTCTTTGGCGAGACCGGGGAGGTTTGCCTCGGTGACGAACGCGTCGGGCCACAGCCGGGTCTGCAGGTCCGCTTTGGACAGCGCTCTCGGACGGTGCTCGACGAGAATCAGCAGCAGTTCGAACGCCTTCGGCGAAAGGTGGATCTCCGCTCCGTCCTTCAGGAGCTGCCGCGTATCGCCGTCGAACGTGAACTCTCCAAACCGGACGATGTTCCGGGGTGATCCCATGGTGAGTCTGGATGGCGGGTGCAACTATAGCAGGCGAAGGGAAAAACGTAGGACCAGTCCGACCTCAACGCCTTCGGCTACGCATCGCGACGATGACCTTGTTCGATACTTTCGCGGCGAGGAGCGCCCTTCAGACCGGCGGGCCCTTCCCTTGCGCCGTCTCGAGCTCGAATCCGGCGTACCAGGCGCGGTCCGACGACGCACCGCTGGGGCACGTCGTCGGCAGAAGCAGCTGGATCAGCC